>NZ_JBANAZ010000039.1:0-91178 GCF_059803455.1 Bradyrhizobium sp. UFLA05-108
GCGGAGGGGGAGGCGCGGGGGGTGTTGATCCCTTTGCGAGCTCGTTCGCCGGCCAGAACAGGAATACGCCGGCGCCGTCCTATCCAAATCGCTCCAACACGAAGGCCACCCAGAAGGGCAAGAAGCCCAACAACCAGTCGAGCATCGGCGAACCCACCTTTGCGGCGGCCTATCGCGCCGCCTACGACACAATCTATGAGCGCAACGACTACGCCTCCGCGATCGCACAGCTCAAGGCGCTCGGCCGTGACGACAATCCGAACGTTGCCAACCTCATCGGCTATTCCTACCGCAAGCTCGGTGACTACAAGCAGTCGCAGATCTGGTATGAGCACGCCCTGGCCATCGATCCGAACCACGTGCTGACCTGGCAGTATTACGGCCTGTGGCAGCTCGAACAGGGCAATCGCGAGCAGGCGATGTATCACCTGGACAGGATCGCCGCGATTTGCGGCACGAGTTGCGAGGAGTACAAGTCGCTCGCGGCTGCACTGGACAAGCCGACAGGCACGGCGCTGGTGTATTGACGGCTAACTCACCCCAAAAGCGGTGACAAGCCGCAATAATTTCAGCATTGTCCCGGCCGGGGCGCGACCGGGACAATCTGGATGCCGCTGACGCGCGACAAGATCATTGGCCATGACCTCGAACGTCTGGCCTTCCGCTTCACCATGCTTGACGATGGCGAAGAAGTGACGTGCCAGATCAGCGACGCCGCGATGGATGAGCTCGCCGGCATGCAAGGCACGGAAAGCAGCGCACGTCAGGCGCAATTCCTCTCACTGCGCGAGACCATCGAACGGATCGCATCGGACCTCTACGACGAAGCGCCGCGCTTCAAGGGGTATGTGGTGCGAATTTTTACGAAGCATCTGGGGAGATAGCAGCAACAGGCTCAATGTCGTCCTGGCGTTCGCCAGGACGACATTGAAGATATGGCGTACGCTCGTACTCACCCGTCCAAATTCTTCAGCAGCAGTCGCAGCGCCGTGGCGGCAAACATCTGCATGTTCGCGAAGCGGTCGTTGCTGGCGGTCTCCAGCGTCATCACCTCGGTCGCGGGGCCGGCGATTGCCATGCAGCTATGGCCGGCGGCGTCGCCGTAGCGATTGCCGGTTGGGCCGGCCGCGCCGGTCTCGGACAGGCCCCAGTCGCAACCGAAGCGCTCGCGCATCTGCTCGGCGAGCAGTTTTGCGTAAGGCTCGGACGAGGAACGAAAGCCCTTCATGCCGTCATCCGAAATATCCATCAGCACGCGTCGCGCATCGCGCGTGTAGACCACAGCGCCGCCGAGGAAATAGGCCGACGCGCCGGGCACCGCGAGCAGGCTTGCGGCGATCAGGCCGCCTGCGGAGGATTCCGCCACCGCAATGGTCTGTTTGCGCGCAATCAATTTGGCCGCGACCTGTTCCGCAATCCCCACGAGCTCTTTCATCTTGCGCTTCACTCCCGAGCAACCTAGCTGCGCTCTTCTAGCATATGACAGCGGCGCTGGCCGAGTTGCAGGCGGCCTGCAGGCCTGCTTGAATGGCGTCAACAAGCGATGCGGCCAAGCGCGCGTGAAAAGGAAGCGTCATGACGTCCCTGATCGCCGGCGGTGTTGACTGCGACGTGCACCCGGCGGTGCCGCATCTCACCAGCCTTTTGCCGTATCTGAACGATTACTGGCGCGACCAGGTGACGACGCGTGGCATGGTCGATCTGATCTCGCAGTCCTATCCGCAGAATTCGCCGATCACGGCACGCCCGGATTGGCGTCCTGAGGCCGGCAAGCCGGGATCGCATCTGGAGGACATGCAGCGCCATGTGCTCGATCCCTTCGCGCTCAGTTACGCCATCTGCAGCCCGCTCTATGGCGTGCAGATGGTGTTTTCCGAAGACATGCAAAACGCCTTCTGCCGCGCGCTGAACGACTGGCTGGCAAGGGAATGGCTTGACCGGGAACCGCGGCTGCGTGGCTCGATCGTCATTCCCATTCAAAATGTCGAGAAGTCGGTCGCCGAGATCGAACGCTGCGCGGTCGACAAGCGCTTCGTGCAGGTGCTGATGCTTGTCATGGGCGACACGCCGCTGGGAAAGCGCGCGCTGTGGCCGATCTATGCGGCGGCGGAGCGGCTGGACCTCGCGATAGGCATTCATGCCGGTTCCGCTTATCACAACCCGCCGACCGCTGTGGGGTGGGGTTCGTATCACATCGAGGACTATGTCGGCCAGGCGCAGGCGTTCCAGACCCAGCTCACCAGCCTGATCGTAGAGGGCGTGTTCGCCCGCCATCCGAGGCTGAAGATGGTGATGTTGGAATCCGGTATCACCTGGGTCGCGCCCTATCTCTGGCGGCTGCACAAGTTCTGGCGCGGGGTGCGGATGGAAACGCCCTGGGTCGATCGCGCGCCACTGGAGATTGTGCGCAGCAACATCCGCTTTTCGTTGCAGCCGTTTGACGCGCCGCCGGAACAGGCGACATTAATTCGCCTGTTTGATCATATGCAGTCCGACGAATTAGTCCTATTCTCCACGGACTATCCGCACTGGCAATTCGACGGCCAGGACGCGCTGCCCGAAGGTCTATCCCCCGATCTCGTGCGCAAGATCATGATCGACAATCCGCATGCAACCTATCCCCGCCTGAGTTAGCCGCTGCCAAAGGAGGCAAGGCGATGAATATCCAGTTCCGCGAAGCGACCGAGTCCGCGTCTGCCCTGACCACCAAGACCGCAATTGCGGACTGCGATATCCACCCGGCGCGCGCGACCCGGACCGAGCTCTATCCCTATCTCGCCAAACGCTGGCAGCATCATCTCGACGTCTACGGCGTGCATGCCTATCAAGGCATGATGGAAGGCCCGCCCTATCCGAAGGCCCAGCCCAACGCCTCGCGCCGCGATGCCTATCCGCCGGAAGGCGGGCCGCAAGGCTCTTCGCTCTCCTTCATGCAGCAGCAGCATCTCGACCCCAACAACGTGCAGCTGGGGGTGCTCAATCCGCTCGGCACCGGGCAGGGCATCCGCAATCACGAGCTCTCGGCGGCGCTGTGCTCGGCGATCAACGACTGGCAGATCGACAAATGGACCAGCAAGGACAAGCGGCTGAAGGCCTCGATCGTCGTCGGCAATGAGGATGCGATGACTGCGGCCGCCGAAATCCGCGAGCGTGCTGGCGACAAGAACTTCGTCCAGGTGCTGCTGCTCAGCCGCAACGTCGAGCCACTCGGCCAGCGCCGCTATTGGCCGATCTACCAGGCCGCGGAAGAGGCCGGCCTCCCGGTTGGCGTGCATGCCTTCGGCTTCGGCGGCAATCCGATCACGCCGTCGGGCTGGCCGAGCTATTACATCGAGGAAATGGTGGGGCATTCGCAGTGCCAGCAATCGGCGCTCGCGAGCCTCGTGCTGGAAGGGGTCTTCGAGCGCTTCCCGAAATTGAAGATGGTGATGATCGAGGCCGGTTTCGGCTGGGCGCCGTCGCTCGCCTGGCGGCTCGACAAAGTCTGGCAGCGACTGCGTAGCGAGGTGCCGCATCTGAAGCGGCCGCCGTCCGAATATATCCGAGACCAGGTGTGGTGGACGACGCAGCCGATGGAAGATCCGGAGCGGCGCGAAGACCTGTTCGATGTCATCAAGTGGATCGGCTGGGACCGGCTCTTGTTCGCGACCGACTATCCGCATTGGGACTATGACGAGCCGTCGCGCGTGCTGCCGCCCGGCGTCAGCGAAACCAACCGCGAGGCGTTTTATCTGGGCAATGCGCGGAAACTGTACGGGATCGCTGTCGCATGATCCGGAAAAGTGTGCAGCGGTTTTCCCTCGCGACAAACGCGGAACGCGTTTGCGCGGAGATCATGCGACAAACCTAACATGGCGCGTCACGTGATCGCGCCTGTGGATGAACTTCCGCCAGGCACACGAAAATTCCTCGAGATCGACGGACGGCCGATCGCGGTCTTCAACATCAAGGGCGAATATTTCGGCCTGCTCAATCGCTGCCCGCATCAGGGCGCAGCGTTGTGCGAGGGGCCGCTGATCGGGCTCGCGCAATCCAAGGATCCCGGCGAGATTGAATACACCAGGCTGGGAGAGATCATCCGCTGCCCCTGGCACGGCTGGGAATTCGACGTGCGCACCGGCCAATCCTACTGCGACCCCCGCCGCTTCCGCGTCAAGGCGTATCCCGCTCATGTGGAGCCGGGCACGAGCGTCGTGAAGGGACCGTATGTCGCCGAAACGATCCCGGTCAAAGTCGAGAGTGACTACGTGGTGGTGGACCTGTAACCCCGCTGTCATTCCGGGGCGCCTCGAAGAGGCGAGCCCGGAATCCATTTCTCCCAGCACTCCTGTGGCACCATGGCTTCCGGGCTCGATGCTTCGCATCGCCCCGGAATGACGATGCGGCTAGTGGCCGGCGACCGGCTCCGCCACCGGATCATACGTCGCCACTGCCTTGCCGCCGCCGCGATAGACGGTCGCGGCAGCGATGATGCCGAGGACGGCGGCGAACATCAGCCAAAAGCCGGGCGATGCCTTGTCGCCGGTCTTTTCGATCAGCCAGGTCGAGGCGAACGGCGTGAAGGTACCGAACAAGGCGGCCGCGAGCGCAAAGGCGAGCGAGAAGCAGGTGGTGCGCACATGCGCCGGCACGATCTCGACGAGCGCACCCAGCATGGTGCCGCTATAGACGCCGAAATAGAACGAGAACATCATCTCGACCGCGAGCAGCTTGCCGAAGGTCGGCGCGGCCACCAGCCAATGCAGCGCCGGATAGGCTGTCAGCAGCGACAGGCAGGCGATGGTGAGCAGCACGGGCTTCCGGCCAATGCGGTCCGACAACGCGCCGCCGACCGGATTCCAGATGAAGTTGGTCACGGCGACGAGCAGCGTGACCAGCAGCGCATCCTGCGTCGACAGCTTCAGCACGGTCTTGCCGAAGGTCGGCGTATAGACCGTGACGAAATAGAACGTCGTGGTGGTGAGGATCGCGATCATCATGCCGAGGATGACGATGCGCCAGTTGGCGAGCGCCGACGCGAACACCTGCGCGGCGGTCGGATGTTTCTTCATCGCCAGGAATTCCGGCGTCTCCTGAAGCGTCCGCCGCAGGAAGAAAATCAAGGGGATGATCAGGCAGCCGACGAAGAAGGGAATGCGCCAGCCCCAGGCGGTGACGATGTCGGCCGGCATCAACTCGGAGAGGATATAGCCGAGGATCGATGCCACGAAGATCGCGACCTGCTGGCTCGAGGACTGGAACGAGGTGTAGAAGCCGCGATTGCCAGGCGTCGAGATCTCCGCAAGGTAGACCGACACGCCGCCGAGCTCGACGCCGGCGGAGAAGCCCTGCAGCAGGCGGCCGAGCAGCACGATGATCGGCGCCGCGATGCCGATGGTCGCATAGCTCGGGCAGAACGCGATCACCACCGTGCCCATCGCCATGATCGCGAGCGTGACGATCAGGCCCTGGCGGCGGCCGATGCGGTCGATATAGGCCCCTAACACGATCGCGCCGACGGGGCGCATCAAAGCGCCGAGCCAGAACACGCCAAAGGTGTTGAGCAGCGAGGCCGTCTCATTGGTCGAGGGGAAGAACGCCTTGCCGATCGCGGCGGCATAGAAGCCGAACAGGAAGAAATCGAACTGCTCGAGGAAATTGCCCGAGGTCGCGCGCAGGATGGCGCCGATGCGTGACTTGATCTCGGGCGGATTGGTTGAAGTGGCCGGTCCAGCCATGACGCTTACTCCCTAAAAGATGTGGCCGGACCGGAACTCATTTTCACGGCGGACGACCGATCGTGCTGCGACAATCTGTCTTACCCCTCTCGCGCAGGGGTGCGGGAGTCAACCCATTTCACGAGCGAAGCTCATGATTTTTCAGGCTTTATTCTGCGTTGCAGCGACCAGCCAGTCGCGGAAGGCGACCAGTTTCGACGCCTCGCGGCGGCCATCGGGCGCGACCAAATAGAAGCCGGCATCCGCTGGAAGCGCGATGCGGAAGGGGACCACGAGGCGGCCCTTGGCGATGTCGTCCTGAACGTACGTGGTCCGTCCCATCGCCACCCCCATGCCGTCGATCGCTGCCTGCACCGTCATGAGCGTCATGTCGAAGGTGATGCCGGGCTGCTTGGAAATGCTGGTCGAGAGCCCCGCAGCCGTCAGCCACAGTCGCCAGTCGTCACCGTTGTTGGTGTGCAGCAGCACGTGGTCTTTCAGGTCCTGCGGCGTGCGCAGCGGCTTGTCGCCCCTCAGCAGCGACGGGCTGCACACCGGGAACAACTCGTCCCGCATCAGCCATTCGGCGCGCACGCCCGGCCACTGGCCACGGCCGTAACGGATCGCGGCATCGACATTGTCGCGCTGGAAATCCACGAGGCTCGTCGATGTGGTGATGCGGACGTCGATGCCGGGATGCTGCTCCTGGAAATTGGTCAGCCTTGGCAACAGCCATTTGGCGGCGAGCGAGGCGATGGTCGAGACGGTCAGCACCTTGTCGTCGTCCTTGCGGAGCAGCCGGTCGGTCGCAAGCCTGAGATCGTTGAACGCGGCACGGACGCCAGGCAGGTAGTCGCGTGCCTCTGCCGTCAACGCCAGCGCGCGGTTCTGGCGGACGAATAGGCGAATGCCGAGCTCCTCCTCGAGCCTGCGGATCTGATGGCTGATCGCGGTCTGCGTCACATTCAGTTCGGCCGCGGCCAGCGTGAAGCTGAGGTGGCGTGCGGCGGCCTCGAAGGCCCGCAAACCGTTCAGGGAAGGCAATCTGGCAGTCATTTGGCAGCAGGATGCATGAGCTTATTTCATGCGAATAGGTACAAATTGTCGTTTGTCGAAACGCCGGACGAAGCAGATATTGCAGATCTAAGTTAGCTCCAGGAGCTGAAAATGTCTACGTTGACCCACAATTCGATGACAAATCATCATGCGCCGAGCCTGCTCTACCAGATCGGGGAGACACTCCATGTCTGGCACGAGCGCTACCGCACCCGCAAAGAGCTGTCCCAGTGGACCACCCGCGATCTCCAGGACGTCGGTCTCTCTTGGAGTGACATTGCGTTTGAGGCTGAAAAACCTTTCTGGCGGGCCTGATTGGCCGCCCGGCCGGCGCCGCCTCTGAAGAGGGGCGCCGGCGGTCGTTTTCGCCGCGGGAGAGTCTCATGAGCATGCTGCGCCTGGATGACCTCAAGCAATACTCGGATACGCTGCGCACCCGCCATGGGCAGGCGCTTACGGTGCGCTTCGTCGAGCCGCGCGACACCGACGAGTTGCAGCACTATTTTCGTTCCCTGTCGGCTCGATCCCGTTACAACCGCTTCTTCGGTGCACTGAGCGAGTTGCCGAAGGCGCTGCTGCACGACTTCACCCATGTTGGCGAACGCGAACGCTTCAGCGTGATCGCGACCATGATCGTCGATGGTTTCGAAACCATCGTCGGCGAAGCCCGCTATGCTTTCCAGGCCGAGACTTCGAGCCTCGAGTTCGGCTTGTCGGTCGGCGACCGCTGGCAGGGCCACGGCATTGGCACGGCGCTGCTCAAAAATCTCGAATGCCGCGCGGCCGCCTTTGGCGCCGAGCACATCTTCGGCGACACGCTGCGCGCCAACGACGTGATGATCTCGCTCGCCCGTAAATCCGGCTTTGCCTTCGTCAATCATCCCGACGACTGGAGGCTGGTTCGGTTCGACAAGCAGATCGCCATCGAGCCAAAAGACATTCCCTGCGCAAGCTGGCGTCTCGCCGCCCTTTCCCGTCAGGCCGAAAGCCCCTCAGCCACAGCCTGACACGACTGAAAGCCCGGTTCTGGTGAAGTCAGAACCGGGCTGATTTTTTCGCGCATCAAATGGCTTGATCGCCGGTAAAGTCGGTCGAGGTCGCAACTGTCAGCCACTCCGCAAGCTCCCGCGCGACGAAGGCGTTCTTTGCCCCGATCCGTTCCACGGTGTCGCTGCCGAGCGGCAAGCGCAGTGGCGGCTTGGCCGCATCCGCCAGTTTGAGGAAGGCCTGCGCCAGCTTGCGCGGATCGCCGCGCTGGCCGTGATTGACGTCGGCGGCGTGCGCGCGCGTCTTGCCAACGGTCTCACTGTAGTCATCGATCTGGAGTGCCGTCCGCGACAGCGAGGTCTCGTCGAGGAAATCGGTGCGGAAGAAGCCCGGCTCGACCACGGTCACCTTGATCCCGAGGGGAGCCACTTCGCCGGCCAGCGCCTCGCTGATGCCTTCGACTGCGAATTTGGTCGCTCCATAGACACCCCAGCCGGGATAGCCGGTGTAGCCGCCGACCGACGAGATGTTGATGACGTGGCCCGAACGTTGGCGGCGCATATGCGGCAGCACCGCGCGGGTGACGCTCAGCAGGCCGAACACATTTGTGCCGAACAGCTTTTGCGTTTCCGCAGCGCTCGCCTCCTCGATCGCACCGAGCAGGCCGTAGCCGGCATTATTGACGAGGATGTCGATGCGCCCGAATCGCTTGACCGCCTGGCCTGCGGCCTCATGGGCTTCGGCCTCGCTGGTGACATCAAGCCGGGTGGCCAGGAGCCGCTCGTGACTGCCGAGCCGCGCGGTGACGGTCGACGGGTCGCGCGCGGTGGCAACCACCGCATCGCCGGCGCTGAGTGCGGCCTCGGCGATCAGCGCGCCAAATCCGCGGGACGCTCCTGTGATGAACCAGACACGCATGATGTTGCCCTTTCCATTTGAGGCTCCGGCGATGTGCCGAAGCTGATGGACAACGTGTATCGCCTCGCCATAGGTGAGATAATCAGCTATATATTTCGTAGGCTGCTGAGCAAAATTCATCAATGCGGATTGACCCGTCCGACCTTGCGATCTTTCTCGCCATTGCCCGTCACCGCAGCTTTCGGGCGGCTGCGACCGAGCTCGGCGTCACGCCATCGGCGTTGTCCCACGCGCTGCGTAACATCGAGGAGCGACTTGGCCTGCGGCTGGTGAACCGCACCACGCGCAGTGTGGCCTTGACCGAAGCCGGCGAGCGCCTGTTCGCCCGCATCAAGCCGGCGTTTCGCGACATCGACGACGCGCTCGAAGACCTCAACAATTTCCGCGGCAAGCCGGCCGGCATGCTGCGCTTCACCGCCGCGCGCCAGTCCGCGCAGCTCGTTCTGTTGCCGATCGTGACGCGCTTTCTGAAGGCGTTCCCGGACGTCAGCATCGAGATCATGATCAACGATGCGCTGATCGACATGGTCGCGGCCGGCTTCGACGCCGGGGTGCGCTTTGGCGAGACCATCGCCGCCGACATGATCGCGGTGCCGATCGGCCCGCGGCATCGCTTTGCGGTGATCGGCTCGCCTGCTTTCTTCAAGGCGTACAAAGCGCCTGTCGCGCCGCATGACCTGAAAGCACTGCCCTGCATTCGCTACCGCTTCACCAGCGGTGCGCTCTATCATTGGGAGTTCGAGCGCGGCGGCATCGAGGTCGATATTGATGTCACAGGACCGCTGACGCTGAACGACCAGGATCTGATGGTCGATGCGGCACTCGACGGGCTCGGTCTCGCCTATGTGTTCGAAGGCCAGGTCGAAGAGTTGCTGGCGAGGCGCAAACTGGTTCGCGTGCTCGCCGATTGGTGCCCGGCCTATCCGGGTTTCTTCCTGTACTATCCGAGCCGCCGGCAATTGCCGGCAGCACTGCGGGCCTTTGTCGATTTCGCACGGGCGCCTGCCGCGTAGCCCGAATGAACGGCGGAGCGCGTTACTTCCCCGTGAACACCGGCTTGCGCTTCTCGATGAAGGCCTGCACCGCCTCCTTGTGATCGGCCGTCGTGGCCAGGCGAATCAGCCGCCCAGCCTCGTGGTCGCGGGCGGTCTCGAAATCGAACAGCAGGGCCTCGTCCAGATTGTCCTTCATGTACCGCAGCGCGAGCCGCGGGCCCTCGGCCAGCGACTTGGCCAGCGCGAAGGCCTCGTCCTGCAATCTGTCGTCCGGCACGACGCGATTGACGAGGCCGATCGCCTCGCACCTGTCGGCATCGACCTTGCCGCCCGTGAACATCAATTCGCGCGCCCGCGCCGTGCCGACCAGACGCGTGAGCAGCCAGGCGATGCCGTAGTCGCCGCTGAGTGCAACGCGGGCATAGCCGGTGGCCACAAAAGCCGATTGTGCGGCGATGCGGATGTCACAGGCCATGGCGATTGCGAGCCCCGCGCCGACCGCGGGGCCGGGCAGCGCCGCAATGGTCGGCTTGCGCACCGAGACCAGCACACCGGTGAGGAGCCGCTGCCGCTCCTGCAAATCGGCAACCCGGTCCTCGAAGGACATTTCGAGCTTGGCCTTGTCGCGATGCGCGCCCATGCCCTTGACGTTGCCGCCGGCGGAGAAGGCTTGTCCGGCGCCCGTGATCAGCAGCGCGCCGACATTTTGATCCTCGCCACAGGTTCGGATCATCGCGCGCAGCGCCGGCGTCAGCGTGTCCGACAGCGAATTGCGCGCGTCGGGACGGTTCAGCGTGATCACCGCGACGCGGTCGCGAATGACGCAGAGGAGTTCGTCGGTGCCGGTGTCGATGGTGGTTTCGGTGGTCATGCTTCACTGCTCCGGTAGAGTGGGCAAAGTGCAGCGTGCCCACCACTTCTGCATCCCGTGTTGATCATGAGAGGTGGGCACGGCGCTGCGCGCGTTTGCCCACCCTACGGCAGTACGCCTCAAAACTTCTCCACCCAGGGCCGCAGCTCCATTTCCCAGGCCCAGGCGCTGCGCGGCTGTTGCAGGACGTTCCAATAGCTCTGCGCGATTGCATCGGGATCGAGCATCGAATCCGGTCTGTCCGGCGCCTCCGTGCGCGCTGCGCTGCGGATGCCGCCGTCAATGACGAAATGCGCGATATGGATGCCCTGCGGCGCGAGCTCGCGCGCCATGCTTTGCGCAAGCCCGCGCAGCGCGAACTTGCCCATCGCGAATGGCGCCGACTGCGCATAGCCCTTCACGCTCGCCGATGCGCCCGTGAACAGGATCGCGCCGTGCTTGTTGGGCAGCATGCGCTTGGTTGCCTCCTGCGCCACAAGGAAACCGCCGAAGGCGCTCACTGCGATCGATTGCGCGACATCCGCTGCGACGAGCTCGACAAACGGTCCACGCGTCCGGCCGCTTGCATTGTAGATCACGACATCTGGCGTGCCGATCTCGCGCTCGACAAGGCCGAACAGGCGCTCGACCTCCTCCGGCTTGGTCGCGTCGCAGGCAAAGGCCTTCGCGCCAGTCTCGCCGCAGAGTGCGCCGAGTTTTTCGATCTTTCGCGCGGCGAGCGCTACGCGCAGACCCTGGGCGGACAACAGCCGTGTCAGCGAGGCGCTCAAGCCTTCGCCGGCGCCGACGATGAGCGCGATGTTGTATTTGGGATGTTCCATGATGCGATCCTTTTGGGAGCAGGAACAACGGATCTATGCATGCTTGGCCCGAAGAGCCAGCCGCGTCCGCGAAAGCGGCTGATCACAATTCCGCAGAGCGGTCTCAGCCATCGCCACGCTCATGCCTCCCTGACGATTTGCGGCTTTATCCGCGTTCTCGCCTGGAGCATGATCGACATCATCCAAAGCAGCAAGCACCAAAACGGCGGACAAATCCCGCGGGACGGAAACGAAAGAGGTCGATCATGCACAAGCCGGGCACGTCGCAGCAGAAAGGCGTTGCGGTCGAGCAGCCGGGCCTGCTTGCGCCCGACACCACCGGGATGAATTTCTACCGCGCCGATCCGGCATTGACGGACCTGTTGCGCATCCATCTGCCCGATCCGCTATTCCGTCACATCGAGCCGCATCTCGATCGTCTCGGCGAGCTCGCCGGGGGCACTCTCGACGAATGCGCACGGCTCGCCGACCGGCATGCGCCGGTGCTGCACCAGCGCGACAAGTTCGGCCGCGACGTGCAGTGGATCGAATATCATCCGGCCTATCGCGAGCTGGAGAAGGCGGCGTTTGGCGAGTTCGGCATTCATGCGCTGTCGATTCGCAAGGGTGTCATGGGCTGGCCGGACAAGTATCCCGTCGCGGCAAAGCACGCCTTTACCTTCCTGTTCAACCAGACCGAATTCGGCATGGGCTGCCCGATCAACGTCACCGACGGGTGTGCAAAACTGCTCGCGAATTTCGGCAGCGAGGCGCTGAAGGCGAAATATCTGGACGGCCTGACCCAGACCGACATGAGCAAGCTGACCCAGGGCGGCCAATTCATGACCGAAAAGGAGGGCGGTTCCGACGTCGGCACGCTGACAACGCGCGCGGTGCAGGAGGGCGATCGTTGGCGTCTCTACGGCGAAAAATGGTTCTGCTCGAATGCCGACGCCAAAGTCGTGATGCTGCTGGCGCGTCCCGAGGGCGCCGGTCCCGGCACGCGCGGCGTAGGCCTGTTCCTGATGCCACGCTTCCTCGACGACGGTTCGCAAAACAACTACCGGATCGTGCGGCTGAAGGACAAGCTCGGCACCCGTTCGATGGCCTCGGGAGAGATCAAGCTCGAAGGCGCAATCGCCTATGCGGTCGGCAAGCTCGACCGCGGCTTCGTGCAGATGGCCGAGATGGTCAACTCCTCGCGGCTCTCGAACGGCGTGAAGTCGACGGCGCTGATGCGCCGCGCCTACCACGACGCGATGACGGTCGCGACCAATCGCGTGGTGTTCGGCAAGCGCATCGTCGACCTCCCCCTCGGACGGCGGCAGATGATGAAGATCATGCTGCCGGTCGAGCAGGCCCTGTCGATGAGCTTTCTGACCGCCGACGCGCTCGACCGCGCCGAGGCCGGCAGCCAGGATGCCGCAGCGCTGCTGCGCATCCTCACACCGACGCTGAAGTTTCGTGCCGCGCGTGATGCGCGAAAGGTCTGCGGCGATGCGCTCGAGATGCGCGGCGGCATCGGCTATATCGAGGAGTTCGCCACTTCACGGCTGCTCCGCGATGCTCATCTCGGGTCGATCTGGGAAGGCACCGGCAACATCGTGGCGATCGACGCCTTGACGCGTGCGGTCGGCCGCCATGGTGCAGAAGCCGCACTCGCCGCCGATCTGCACGCCCGGCTCGACGACAGCGCGTCCGTGCCGCAGGCCTGGCGCGATCGCTTGCGCGGGCTTACCGATCGTGCCGTCGGCTTCGCGCGTGAGGTCGCTGATAGCGCCGACAACGAAGCCGATGCGCGGCGCGCCACCAGCCTGCTCTATCATGTCGCAAGCGCCGTGGCGCTGGCATGGGAATCACATCGCATCCACGAGAGGCGGGGCGATGCGCGACGGCTCCTGTTGTCGCGGCTCGTGATCGATCATCGGGTATCGCCAAGCGATCCGTTCCGGCTCACGGAAAATCCAACCCAGCAAGCCATCGTGTCGCTGCTGCTGGGCGAGCGTGCGGCCGCAATGCCCGAGGTTGGCGAACTGATTCTGGCAGCGTAGGCTGCGGCCGAGGGCGTCGTTCACCTCTCCCTATGGGCGAGCTGGGCGCCAACGAAAACGATAATAACGAGGAAACAAACAAATGAAGGCTGCCGTCCTCTATGAAGTCAACAAGCCGCTCGTCATCGAGGACGTCAGCCTGCCGAAGCCGGGCCCGCGCGAGGTTTTGATCCGCACCGCGGTTGCCGGCCTCTGCCACTCCGACCTGCACTTCATGGAAGGGCTCTATCCGCATCCGCTGCCCGCAGTGCTCGGTCATGAATCGGCTGGTGTCGTCGAGCAGGTCGGCTCCGACGTGACCTACGTGAAGCCGGGCGATCACGTCGTGACCTGCCTGTCCGTGTTCTGCGGCACCTGCGACAACTGCACGACGGGCCGCACGGTGCTCTGCACCGACACGACGGTGAAGATGCTGCCGGGCGTCTCCGATCGGATGCAGTGGTCGAAGCCGGAGAAGCTGCATCAGTTTCTCAACCTGTCGTCCTTCGCCGAGCAGATGCTGGTGCACGAGAACGCCATCGTCAAAATCCGCAAGGACATGCCGCTCGAGCTCGCTGCGTTGATCGGCTGTGGGGTCATCACTGGCTATGGCGCGGTGGTAAACACCGCAAAAATCCAGGCTGGCGAGACCGTTGCGGTGATCGGTTGCGGCGGCGTCGGCATGGCCGCGATCAACGGCGCTGAGATCGCGGGTGCCGGCCGCATCATCGCGATCGATACAAACCCGGCAAAACTCCAGCTCGCGACCAAGCTCGGCGCCACCGACATCATCAATCCCGCCGATGGCGACGTGGTGAAGCAGGTGCGCGACCTCACCAATGGCGGCGTGCACCATTCCTTCGAGGTTCTCGGTCGCAAGGAGACCGCCGAGCAGGCGTTCGGCATGCTCGCCGCCGGCGGCACGGCGACGATCGTCGGCATGATCCCGTTCGGGCAGAAGATCGAGCTGCACGGCTTCGACTTCCTGCGCGAACGCAAGATCCAGGGCTCGTCGATGGGCTCGAACCATTTTCGCGTCGACATGCCGCGGCTGGTCGAGTTCTACCTGCGTGGCCGCTTGCACCTGGAGGACTGGATCTCGGCCAAGCTGAAGCTTTCCGAGATCAACGAAGGCTTCGCCAACATGAAAGCCGGCAAGACGCTGCGCAGCGTGATCATGTTCGATAGCTAGGCAACAATCTCAAGCGTCGCTCCTCAGTCAGGTGTCATCGCCCGCCTTGTGCGCAATTGCGCCCCGGGGCGGGCGATCCAGTATTCCAGAGGCGACGACGAATACGGAGAGGCTACCGCGTACTGGATGCCCCGCCTTCGCGGGGCATGACAGCGGAGATTTGTGTGGGCGATGTGCTCGCCTCACCGTTCACGCGCCTCACCGCGACACGTGCGCCGACACCGCGAGCCACTTCCCGTTCTGCCTCGCCCAGCAATCTGTATAGCGGCCCGAAGCCTGCTGGCCGTCCGCAGTCGTATAGCTGGTCGCGCCGTGAATAATGGCGAAATCGCCCATGATGCGGATCTTGACGTCGTGTTCCCTGAGATTGCGGATCGCGATCGGCTGTGCCGTTTGCTTCAAAAAGCCGGCGCGATCGACCAGCGTCTTGTCGGGATTGGAGCAATAGAAGTCCTGCGCGAGGATCTCGTCG
The DNA here is from genome assembly GCF_059803455.1 of Bradyrhizobium sp. UFLA05-108. Classification (NCBI taxonomy): domain Bacteria; kingdom Pseudomonadati; phylum Pseudomonadota; class Alphaproteobacteria; order Hyphomicrobiales; family Nitrobacteraceae; genus Bradyrhizobium; species Bradyrhizobium sp. UFLA05-108. The sequence goes on from NZ_JBANAZ010000039.1 coordinate 15,018, forward strand.
AAGCGCTTGACGTCGCAATTCTGGACGGAGGCGACGTAGTCGCGGTTGAGCACGGTCAGTTCTTCGAGGTCTCTGTTCATCACATTTCTTCCCTTCTGGTCACTCTGGGGCGCGCGAGGTGCGACCCACAGTCTCGAAGTCGTCAGCGAGACTCGGTTGATTACGGACAAGAGCATGCCTGATCGCAATGATGTTTCGGTCTCGACCGAAGCATCACGATCATGATGATTACGCTAATCATCAAACCTGGGCGGTGGTGTGAAGCCGGCGAAATCCCACTCGATCAGTTCGGCGAGCTTCAACGCCGCCATTTGAGGTGATTGCGGCGGGACGCAGGAACGCGGCAAAACCTATGCTGCGCCGATCAATATCCCGACCCCGAGCACGATTGCGCCGCCGAGCACGATTTGGAACACCGCCTGGAGGAACGGCGTGTCCATGTAGCGCGCGCGGATGAAGGCGATCGCCCATAATTCGAAAAATACGACGACGCAAGCGATCGCGGTGGCGATCCAGAACGCATTGGGCCAGGAGTCCGGGACGAGATAAGGCATGGTGTGGCCAAGTCCGCCGAGCGTCGTCATCAAGCCGCAGGTGATGCCGCGTAGCCAGGGCGAGCCGCGGCCGGTGAGAGAGCCGTCGTCGGAAAGCGCTTCGGCAAAGCCCATGCTGATGCCGGCGCCGATCGAAGCGGCGAGCCCAACCAGAAACGTCTGCCAATTCTGGTGCGTGGCGAAGGCGGCGGCGAACAGCGGCGCCAGCGTCGAGACCGAGCCGTCCATCAGACCGGCGAGGCCCGGCTGCACATATTGCAGCACGAACATGCGGCGGCGCGTGCGGTCTTCCTCCGCGCGCACGTCGGGCTTGAGGATCTCGTCCGTCAGCTTGGCGGCAGTGTTCTCGTGATGCTTCTCCTCCTCGGCGAGATCGCCGAGGAGGCGGCGGACGCCTACATCCTCGGCCTGCTCGGCGGCGCGTGCGTAAAACCGCTCGGCCTCGAGCTCCATGGTCTCGACCTCTTTCCGGATCGTGTCGAGCGGCAGGTTCTTGGTCAGCCAGATCGGGCGGCGGCGCAGAAAGCCCCGGACGTCCTCGCGGCGGATCGGTGGCAGATGCGGGCCGAAGCGTTCTTCGTAGAGCTGGAGCAAGCGGTGGCGATGGCCGCGTTCCTCCTCGGCCATCTGCTCGAAGATCCTGGCCGAATCCGGATAGCGCTCCTTCAGGTCCTCGGCGAAGGTCATGTAGATGCGGCTGTCTTCCTCTTCGGAGGAAATCGCGACCGCGAGCACCTCGCGCTCGGTCAGATCGGCAAAGCTCTTCACGACGCGCCCCAAGAGATTTAGAATGATTCTAAATCGTTATACGGCGCGCCCGCGCCGGGGTCAAATCATGCCGCGTGAACTTTGTCTCAGTGAGTTTTGGCGTCAGCGAGCCTTGGTGTCAGCAAGTCTTGGCGTCAGCAAGTCTTGGCGTCAGCGAGTCTTTGCGTCAGCGAGTCTTGGCGAGGAACTCGATCAACAGCCGGCTCACCTCGGCGGGCTGCTCCTGCTGCACCCAATGACCTGCGCCGTCGACGAGATGGCAACCGAGCATGTTCGTGCAGGCGCGGGCCTGCATCGCCTCGAACACGCCGGGACGCTGATACGTGCCCCAATCCTGCTTGCCGGAGATGAAGCAGGAGGGCACCTCGATGGTGCGGTCCACGAACAGTTGCAATTCGTTGTTGAAAGCACCCGACGTGCCGCAGCGGTACCATTGCAGCCCGCCCTGGAATCCGGTGCGACCATATTCGGCACTGTAATAGGCTAGCTCCTGATCCGGCAGCCACTGGTTGGCGGCGATCTCGGCAGGCGAGGGCATTTCCTTCGCGACTGTCTGCGACATGGTCTCACCGAGATCCATCAGGTAGTAGGTCGGCAGCTTTGCGAGCTCGCCTGCGGACCAGGACTTCAGCGGATAAGGCTTGTTGTCCGTCCAGTCCGCGCTCTTGTGATGATAGTAGGCGCGCAGGAAATCGTGCACGCCCTGTGGCGCGTGCTGCATGTCGGTATTCGCTTCGCGTGTCGAATAGTACCACTGGTAGTGCTTGCGCGGCCGCGGCAGCGCGGCGAGCTCGCGATGCACGGGATCGGCGTGCGGCGCCGCGGCTGGCTTGTCGGCTGTGTTGAACGGCAAGGACGGCGGCCCGCCGAACGGCGCGCTCATCATCACCGCCGAACGGAACACGTCCGGCCGCAGCAGCGCGCACCAGGACGCAACCGGGCTGCCGAAATCATGCCCGACCACATCGACCTGCCGATAGCCGAACGCCGACACCAGCCCGAGCGCGTCGCGCACCAGATTGAAGAGCCGGAAGGGCGCGAGATCGCCGTCGTAATCCGCCTGCCATCCAGTGGTACGCCCGTAGCCGCGCTGGTCCGGCGCGATCACGTGATAGCCGGCACTGGCGAGCGCCGGCATCACCTTGCGCCAGGAGAAGGCGAGCTCCGGAAAGCCATGCAGCAGCAAAACGCAGGGCCGCCCCTGCGTCTCGAAGCCGGCTTCGAGCACGTGCATGCAGAGGCCGTTGATGCCATCGACATAGCGCGAGCGGATGCCGGCGGGCAGGGGGATGTCGGGGAGATCGGTCATGGCTTTAGATCATTGCACGAACCTGTGGGCAAAGCGAAGCGTGCCCACCACTTTCATCGCGCATGCGGTGAGACGGTGGGCACGGCGCCGAAGAGCGCGCCTTTGCCTACCCTGCGACATCCGTGTTGTTGCTAGATCTTCACCGCGGTCTTCGGCCAATACCTGTCGCGCAAATGGCGCTTGACCAGCTTGCCGGTCGGCGTGCGCGGCAGCTCGGCTTCGAAATCGATTGAGCGCGGGCATTTGAGGGCGGAAAGGCGGGTCTTGCAATAGGCGATCAGGTCGGCTTCGAGTTCCTTGCCCGCGCGGCTCATGTCGTGCGGCTGCACCACCGCCTTCACCTCTTCGCCCATCTCCTCGTTTGGCACGCCGAACACGGCGACGTCGGAGACCTCGGAATGGCTGATCAGCACGTCCTCGGTTTCCTGCGGGTAGATGTTCACCCCGCCCGAGATGATCATGTAGGACTTGCGATCGGTAAGATAGAGGAAGCCGTCCTCGTCGAGATAACCGACGTCGCCGAGCGTCGACCAGCCCTTGGCGTTATAGGCCCTCTTCGTCTTCTCGGGATCGTTGTGATAGGTGAAGGCTGGCGCGTCGGCGAAATAGACCGTGCCGATCTCGCCCACGGGCTGCTCCTCGTCGTTCTCGTCCAAAATCCTGATCTTGCCCACCACCGCGCGGCCCACGCTGCCGCGATGCTCCAGCCATTGCGTGGAGTTGCAGACGGTGACGCCGTTGCCTTCCGAGCCTGCGTAGTACTCGATCAGGATGGGCCCCCACCATTCGATCATCTTTGCCTTGACGTCGACCGGACAGGGAGCGGCGGCGTGGATCGCACCCTTGAGCGTGGAGACGTTGTATTTCGCGCGGGTTTCGTCCGGCAGCTTCAGCATGCGCACGAACATGGTCGGCACGAGCTGCGACTGTGTCACCTTGTATTTCTCGACCAGCTTCAAGAACTCCTCGGCGTCGAAATGCTCCATGATGATGGAGGTGCCGCCGAGCACGATCGCCATCATGTTGAAGCGCAGCGGAGCTGCGTGATAGAGCGGTGCTGGCGACAGGTAAGTGGTCCCGGCATTCATGCCGCACATGTCGGCGCAGAGCACGCGCAGGAAGGCGTTCGGCGCATCGATGCGGTTGCCCTCAAAGACCTTCTTGATGCCCTTGGGGCGGCCCGTCGTGCCCGACGAATACAGCATGTCATAGCCGGCGACCTCGTCCGCGATCGGCGTCACCGGCTGCGCCGCGGCTTCCTTGTCGTAGGAGCGGAAGCCGGCCAGCGGCTCGTCCATCATGTAGAAGATCGGCTCGCCCGGTGCGCCCTTGATCAACCCCTTGATCTGGTCGGCGCATTTCGGCGTGGTGACGACGACCTTGGCGCCGCAATCGCCGATGATGTAGTCGATCTCGTCCTGCTTCAGATAGCGGCTGATCGCGGTGTAATAGAGACCGCTGCGCTGCGCGGCCCAGCAAATCTCCATGAAGGCGAGGCGGTTCTCCATCAACAGCGCGACGTGATCGCCGGCCTTCAGTCCCAGCGAGCGAAACAGCTGCGCGCCCTGGTTCGAGAGCTCGTCGAGCTCGCGATAGGTGATCGCCTTGCCGGTTCCGGCCATCTGGTAGGCGATCTTGTTCGGCGTGGTGCGGGCGTAGACGGAGGGGTGGGTCATCGAGATCTCGCAGCAAATTACGTAGTCATCCCGGCCTAGTGCGCAATTGCGCACGGGGGCCGGGATCCATAGCCACAGGGCGTAGTTTGGCGGAGGATCGTCATTCGGTACTGCGACCAACCAAGATCGATAGATTGCGCGGTGTGGGTCCCGGCTTTCGCCGGGACGACACCGTTTGTGTGGCCGCGGCTTACAATCGCTCCACGATCGTCACGTTCGCCATGCCGCCGCCTTCGCACATGGTCTGGAGGCCGTAGCGCTTGCCGCGCTGCTTCAGCGCATGGACCAGCGTCGTCATCAGCTTGGTGCCGGAGCCGCCGAGGGGATGGCCGAGTGCGATCGCGCCGCCATTGACGTTGAGGCGGCCCGGATCGGCGCCGGTTGTCTTCAGCCACGCCGTCGGTACCGAGGCAAAGGCTTCGTTGACCTCGAACAGGTCGATGTCGCCAATTGCCATGCCGGCCTTCTCCAGCGCGCGCTTGGTCGCGTGCAGCGGCGCCTCGAGCATGATGACGGGATCGCCGCCCATCATGGTCATGTGATGCACGCGCGCGAGCGGCTTGACGCCGAGCGACTTGAGGCCTCGCTCGTTCACGACCATGACGCCGGACGCGCCGTCGCAGATCTGGCTGGCGCTCGCCGCCGACAGCTTGCCGTTCTCGGCGATCAGCTTGACGCTCTTGATGCCATCGAGGCTGGCGTCGAAGCGGATGCCTTCGTCGATATGGTGGGTGTCCGTCGAGCCGTCGGCGCGGGTGATCTCGAGCGGCACGATCTCGTCCTTGAAATGGCCTCCTTGCGTCGCCGCAATCGCTCGCTGATGGCTGTTGTAGGAATACTCGTCGAGCTCATCCTTGGAGAGGGCGTACTTCTCGGCCATCATCTCCGCGCCGGTGAACTGGCTGAACACGATGTTCGGATAGCGCTGCTCGATGCCCGGGCTCTTGTAGTGGCCAAAGCCGTTCTTGGCCGCGAGCTGCGAGGACAGGCCCATCGGCACGCGGGTCATCGATTCCACGCCGGCCGCAATTACGACGTCCATTGCGCCGGACATCACGGCCTGGGCCGCAAAATGTAGCGCCTGCTGCGAGGAGCCGCACTGCCGGTCGATCGAGGTGCCCGGCACGCTCTCCGGCAGTTTCGAGGCCATGATCGCGTTGCGCGCGACGTTGTTGGACTGCTCCCCGACCTGCATCACGCAGCCCATGATCACGTCCTCGACCTGGGCCGGGTCGACCTTGGCGCGATCGACCAGCTCATCCAGCACTTTTGCGGCGAGATCGGCCGGATGCCAGCCGGCGAGGCGGCCCCCCTTGCGCCCGCCGGCGGTCCGCGCAGCGGCGACGATGTAAGCCTCGGCCATGTCGGTTTCTCCCTGAATTCTTCTGAATGGTTTGTTGTCGGGGGCGGATTAAAGGGGTCGATGATGATTTAGTCAATCGATCAATTAACTCTTGTGGGGAGGCGCCGCTTGCGCTTATCTGCGGCCCTTCGTGCGACGAGACAGGGATCTCCGTGACTACCAGCGTACCGAACAGGCTTCCGAGCGGCAAAAATTCCACGGCAGAGAAACTGCTGGTGGCCGCGAGCGAGCTGATGATCGAACGCTCCTCGATCGAAATTTCGCTCAGCGACATCGCGCAGAAGTCGGGCGCCAACGCGGCGCTGGTCAAATATCACTTCGGCAATAAGGACGGCCTCTTGCTGGCGCTGCTCGCGCGCGATGCCGCGACCGAGCTGTCAAACCTCGAATATCTTCTGGTGCAGCCGATCACGCCGACCGCAAAGCTCAAGCTGCATATCGGCGGCATCATCCGCGCCTATCACCGGTTCCCCTACATGAACCGGCTGATCCACTATCTCTTGCATGAGAGCACGGCGGAGTCCGCCGACGAGGTCTCAAAGTTCTTCGTCGCGCCGCTGCTCGATTTCCATCGCCGCCTGCTTGCCGAGGGCGTCAGCCGCGGCGAGTTTCGTATCACCGATCCCGTGCTGTTCTACACCAGCCTGATCGGCGCCTGCGATCACCTGTTCTTCGGCCGGCACGCGATGTCTCGCGCGACCGGCGTCGGCCCGGTCACCGACGAAGTCTGCCGGCAATATATCAAGCACATGGAAACGCTGATCTGCGGCGGCATCCTCGCGCAAGCCGAGGAAGCTGCCGCGGCCGGATAATCGGCCCAAAACATTCAAATCCAGAGACGTTCAAGTCCAGAGAAGAAACGCCCAAGGAGAGGTACCAGCAATGCAGTTGAATGACGTAGCCGTTCTCATCACCGGCGGTGGTTCGGGCTTAGGCGCCGCGACCGCCCGCGCCATGGCGGCCAAGGGCGCCAAGATCGGCGTGATCGACCAGAGCAAGGAGAACGCCGAGAAGGTCGCGGCCGAGGTGAAGGGCGTCGCGCTTCATGCTGACGTCACCAGCGAGGAGCAGATCAAGGCCGCGATCGCAAGGGCGGAAGCAGCACATGGGGTCGCTCGCGTGCTGATGAACTGCGCCGGCGTCGGCGGCTCGCAGCGCATCGTCGGCCGTGACGGCATCTATCCGCTGGAAAAGTTCGCGCGCATCATCAATGTCAACCTGATCGGCACCTTCAACTGCCTGCGCCTGTTTGCAGAGCGCCTCGTCACGGCAGAGCCGATCGGTGAGGAGCGCGGCGTCATCATCAACACCGCGTCGGTCGCGGCCTATGAGGGCCAGATCGGTCAGATCGCTTATTCGGCCTCAAAAGGCGGCGTCGTCGGCCTGACGTTGCCGGCAGCGCGCGATCTCGCCAGCCAGAAGATCCGCGTCAACACCATCGCGCCCGGCCTGTTCTTCACGCCGCTGCTGATGGGTCTGAACGAAGAGGCGCGCAAGAGTCTGGGCGCCCAGGTCCCGCATCCCTCGCGTCTTGGGGACGCCGCCGAATACGGCGCGCTCGCCGTGCATATCGTCGAGAATGCGATGCTCAACGGCGAGACCATCCGCCTCGACGGCGCCATCCGCATGGCGCCGCGGTAAGCGATGCTCCGCCGCTGTCCCTAAAAGAACGCCGATGCTTCGCATCGGCTATGACGCCGGATGAGGGGTTCTGTCCGCGGAGACAGGCCCCTCACCCAAGCGAATTCCTGGCCAGGGACATACCTGCCCTCTCTCGCAAGGGGAGAGTATACAGCAATCGGCACTCATGCCGTCGATGCAGGAAGTTCACTTCCTCGACAAGCGAAAGCCTGTCTATATCAAGCGCTGAACGAGAATGATCCGCAAAGGACGTTAATTCCGGGAGACGCAAAATGAGTGGGAGCGTGGCGACGGTGATGGCGAAGCCTGCCTTTCGCAAGATCGAATGGCTGCCGCGCGACATCGACGTCGAGCGGCGCGCAGATGGCACGGTGGTGCTGAAGTCGCGCATTCCGCTGCAGTCTTACGAAACGCACATTCCCGCCTCGCTGGCGAAATGGGCGAGGCAAGCGCCCGAGCGCATCTGGCTCGCGCAGCGTGGCGGCCCGGATCGCGCGTGGCGCAAGGTGTCCTACGGTGAAGCCAAGCGGACGGTGGATGCGCTGACGCAAGGCTTGCTCAATCTCGGTCTCGACGGACGGCCGGTTGCGATTCTCTCCGGCAATTCGATCGAGCACGCGCTGATGACGCAGGCTGCGATGCAGGCGCGCTCTCCCGCGGCGCCGGTGTCGCCGGCCTACTCCTTGATGAGCCACGATCACGTCAAGCTGAAGTATCTCTTCGACCTGATCAAGCCGGCCGTCGTGATGGTGCAGGATGGTCCGACTTTCGAGAAGGCGCTCAGGGCGATCGACCTCACCGGTGTCACTGTTGTTCACGTCGCTCGCGCCTGCGAGGACATCAAGAGCGTCAGTTTCGCTGAGTTCGCGGCAACGCCAGTGACGCACGATGTCGACGCGTCGATCGCGAAGATTGCGCCACAGACTGTCGGTAAGCTCCTGTTCACCTCCGGCTCGACCGGCATGCCCAAGGCGGTCATCAACACGCAAGCGATGATGTGCGCGAACGCGGCGATGATGATGCAGGTCCGTCCGCGCACGCCCGGAGGCCCGCTGCCAACCATGCTCGACTGGATGCCCTGGAATCACACCATGGGCGGCAATGCCGCGTTCCATCCGATCCTGGTCGATGGCGGCACGCTCTATATCGACGACGGACGGCCGATGCCGGGCCAGTTCGAGGAAACGCTGCGCAATCTGTGCGAGATCTCGCCGACCTATTACGCCAACGTTCCGGCCGGCTATGCGGCGCTTGCCGCGGCGATGGAGAAGGACGACGCGCTTTGTCGCTCGTTCTTCAAGAACCTCTCGATCATGGCCTATGGCGGGGCGCGGCTCCCGGACGACCTCTACGACCGCATGCAGGCGCTGGCGGTGAAAACCACCGGCGAACGCATCGTGTTCTACACCGGCTGGGGTTCGACCGAGACCGCACCGACCTCGACCGGCACCTATTGGGACACCGAGCGTGTCGGCCTGATTGGCCTGCCGTTCCCCGGCGTCGAATTGAAGATGGTGCCGTGCGGCTCGAAATACGAATTGCGCCTGCGCGGTGTCAACGTCACGCCCGGCTATTTCGGCCAGGCCGAGCTGACCAGGAAGATGTTCGACGAGGAAGGTTTTTACTGCATCGGCGATGCCGGCATCTTCGTCGACGATGAGGATCCCGTGCAGGGCATCATCTTTGCCGGCCGAGTGGTCGAGGATTTCAAGCTCACGACTGGCACCTTCGTGCATGTCGGCTCGCTCCGCACCGATGCGATCGCCGCCGCGACGCCGGTCGTGCATGATGCGCTGGTCGCCGGACAGGATCGTTGCTCCATTGGCCTGCTTGCCTGGCCGAACCTGCATGCCTGTCGCCAACTCGTCGGCAATTCCGAGCTGAGCTTTGAGGATGCCGTGAAGCACCCCGAGGTGATCGCCTGCTTCAGGCGCGGGCTGGAGGCACACAACAGGGAATGCGAAGGCGCGAGCAGCCGCATGATCGCGCGCGCCATGCTGATGGTCGAGCCGCCCTCGATCGACGGCAACGAACTGACAGACAAGGGCTACATCAACCAGCGCGCTGGCCTCGAGCGACGCGCCGCACTGGTGGAGCGGCTGTATGCCGAGAAGCCGGATGAAGGCGTGATCGTGCTGCGATGAAGACTCGGCTCTCTCACCTCGTCATTCCGGCCCATCCCGGACTGACGGCACAAAAATAAATGACAACGAAAAAAGGTAAGCCGCCATGAACTTCGATTTCTCCGACGATCAGAAACAGCTCCGCGACCAGGCGCGCAAATTCCTCAGCGAAAAATGCTCGCCCAAGGCGGTGCGGGTCGTGCTCGATGGCAAGGCGCCTTACGACAAGGACCTGTGGAAAGGCCTCGCCGAAATGGGCTTCCTCGGCGTCGCGATCCCCGAAAAATTCGGCGGCGCGGGCGCCGGCCATCTCGAGCTTTGCGTGATCGCCGAGGAGATGGGGCGCGCGAATGCGCCGGTGCCGTTCTCTTCCACCGTCTACCTCGCCGCCGAGGCGCTGCTGATCGCGGGCAGTGACGCGCAGAAGACAAAATGGCTGCCGGCGATCGCTTCGGGCGAGGCGATCGGCACGTTGGCGCTGTTCGAGGGCAAGGGCAATCCGTCGCCGGCCAATGTTAAACTCAGCGCCTCCGGAGGCACCCTCAACGGCGTCAAGAAGCCGGTTCCCGATGGTGCGGTCGCCAACTTCGCCGTTGTCGCCGCACGCACGGGATCGAGCGGCCGTGATAGCGATATCTCGTTGTTCCTCGTCGATCTCAAAGCCGGCGGCGTGGAGGCCAAGAGCCTCACCAATCTCGATCCCACGCGCGGGCAGGCCGAGCTCACCTTCAAGAACTGCAAGGCTGAACCGCTGGGCGCGGCCGGAGAAGGCTGGAGCATCCTGGCTCAGGTGCTTGACCGCGCCGCGGTGCTCACAGCCTTCGAGCAGGTTGGCGGTGCCGATCGCGCACTGGAGATGGGGCGCGACTACGCGCTCGACCGCATCGCGTTCGGCCGTCCGATCGGCTCATTCCAGGCTATCAAGCACATGCTCGCGGACATGTATGTCTCGGCCACGCTGGCGCGCTCCAACAGCTATTACGGCGCCTGGGCGCTCTCGACCGATGCCGCGGAGTTGCCAGAGGCCGCTGCCGCCGCGCGCATCAGCGCGACGCAGGCGTTCCAGCACTGCGCCAAGAACAACATCCAGGTCCATGGCGGCATGGGCTTCACCTGGGAGTTCGACTGCCACATGTACTACCGCCGCGCCAATGCGCTCGCACTTGGGCTCGGCAGCCTGTCGTATTGGGAAGATCAGCTCATCGACCGCATGCGCAGGAAGAACGCGGCGTAAGCGAGGGATTCGTAGGGTGGGTTAGCGAAGCGTAACCCGCCACTTCTGTTCCCGCGGAAACCAAAGAGGTGGGTTACGCCTAGCGGACTGCGCTTCGCGCAGCCGCAGGGCTAACCCACCCTACGAAGGACAAGAGAAGCGTCATGAACTTCGACGACACCCCGCAGGAAGCCGCGTTCCGCGCCACCGCACGCGCCTGGATCGCCGCGAATGCCCCGAAGCAGTATGAGGACGAGCTGCGTAAATCCTCGCTCGGCCGCACGCAGCTCAGCAACGCTGACATCCTGGAGGTCGCAAAAGCCTGGCAGAAGAAGAAAGCTGATGCGGGCTGGGCCTGCCTGCATTGGCCGAAGGATTATGGCGGCCGCGGCGCCTCGCCGATCGAGCGCGTGATCTGGCAGCAGGAGGAGGGCGTGTTCGGCAAGCTCTCGGCGATGTTCATCATCGGCCACGGCATGTGCGGGCCGACCATGATGGCGTTTGCGCGCGAGGAGCATAAGCGCAACTATCTGCCGCCGCTGGCCTCCGGCGAGAAGATCTGGTGCCAGCTGTTCTCCGAGCCGGCGGGCGGCTCCGACGTTGCGGGCCTGCGGACTCGCGCCGAGAAGGACGGCGACGAGTGGGTGATCAACGGTCAGAAGATCTGGACCTCAGGTGCGCATTATTCCGACTACGGCATCCTGCTCACCCGCACCGATCCCAACGTGCCCAAGCACAAGGGCCTCACCATGTTCTTCCTGGACATGAAGAGCCCGGGCGTCGAGGTGCGGCCGATCAAGCAGGCTAACGGGAATTCCGATTTCAACGAAGTCTATTTCACCAACGTCCGCATTCCCGATCACCAGCGTCTCGGGGAGGTCAATGACGGCTGGAACGTCTCGCTGACCACGCTGATGAACGAACGGATGTCGATCGGCGCGGGCGTTGCCACCGGTTTTCCGGAGCTGTTCGACTATTGCGCGAGCCTGGTGCTCGATAACGGTCCTGCGATCGAAGACCGCAGCGTGCGCTCGAAGCTTGCAAACTACGCGGTGAAGGCGAGCGGCTTGAAATACACCAGCATGCGCGCGATCTCCGCATTGTCGCGCGGCGAGCGCCCCGGGCCGGAAAACTCCATCGGCAAGCTGGTGGCAGGCTCGATGATCCAGGAGGTCGCGATGTACGCGCTCGACCTGCAAGGCGCGGCCGGCGTCGTCAGCAGCCCCGAGGATGCCGAGGTCGCAGGCCGCTTCCAGGCCATGCTGCTACGTGCGCCCGGCACCCGAGTCGAGGGCGGCACGGACGAGATCATGCGCAACATCATTGCGGAGCGTGTGCTGGGCCTGCCCGGCGACATCCGCGTCGACAAGGACGTGCCGTTCAACAAGATCCCGACGAAGGGAAGATGAATTCGTGTCCCGGACGCGATGCAGCACGAAGTGCTGCTTCGTAGAGCCCGGACCTAGAAGCCGCCATGGGCCCCGGCTCTGCAGCGCACCGCTTAGGCGCTGCGCCGCGTCCGGGGCACGAGAGAGGAGAGTTCGAGAATGAATTTCGACGACACGCCGCAGGAATCCGAGTTTCGCGCAACCGCCCGCAAATGGGTCGCCACCAACGCGCCAAAGGAGTTCGAGGAGGAGTTGTCGAAATCCTCGCTCGGTCGCATCCGGCTTGCGAAACACGACATGGTCGAGGTCGGCAAGGCCTGGCAGAAGAGGAAGTCAGAGGCGGGCTGGGCCTGCCTGCACTGGCCGAGGGAATATGGCGGCCGTGGCGCGACGCCGATCGAGCGGGTGATCTGGCAGCAGGAAGAGGGCGTCTACGGCAAGCTGACGCAGCCGTTCCAGATCGGCGAAGGCATGTGCGGCCCGACCGTGATGGCCTGGGGCAGCGAGGAGGCCAAGCGCCGTTATCTGCCGAAGCTCGCCTCTGGCGAGGAGATCTGGTGCCAGCTCTTCTCCGAGCCGTCAGCCGGCTCCGACGTCGCTGGGCTTCGCACCCGCGCGGAGAAGAAGGGCGACGACTGGGTCGTCAACGGCCAGAAGATCTGGACCTCTGGCGCGCACTATTCGGACTATGGGCTCCTGATCGCGCGGACCGATCCCAACGTGCCCAAGCACAAGGGCCTCACCATGTTCTTCCTCAGCATGAAGAGTCCTGGCGTCGAGGTGCGGCCGATCAAGCAGGCCAACGGCATGCAGGAGTTCAACGAGGTCTATTTCACCGATGTGGTGATCCCTGACAGCCAGCGCTTGGGCGCCGTCGGCGACGGCTGGAACGTGTCGCTGACCACGCTGATGAACGAGCGCATGTCGATCGGCTCGCGGCTTGCGACCGGCGTGCCCGAGATGTTCGAATTTTGCTCAAACCTGATGCTGGAGGATGGCCTTGCGATCGACGATCCCGCCGTGCGCTCGAAACTTGCGAGCTGGGCGGTGAAATCGAACGGGCTGAAATATACCAGCTATCGCGCCATCTCGGCGCTTTCGAAAGGCGAGCGTCCGGGCCCGGAAAACTCCATCGGCAAGTTGGTGTCGGGCGTGATGCTGCAGGACATCGCGGCCTACGCGATGGACCTGCAAGGTGCGGCCGGCGTTCTCACTGGCGCCGATGAAGAGACGGTTCACGGCCAGTTCCAGCAGATGCTGTTGTCCTCGCCCTCGATGCGCATTGCCGGTGGCACCGACGAGATCTTGCGCAACATCATCGCCGAGCGCGTGCTGGGCTTGCCCGGTGACATCCGCGTCGACAAGGACGTGCCGTATAACAAGATTCCGACCAAGGGGCGATGATCTCGTACCCCGGACGCGGTGCGGCGCGAAGATTGTAGGGTGGGCAGAGCGAAGCGTGCCCACTATATGCATCGGCGCGGGGGCGCGCCGTTGGTGGGCACGGCGCTGCGCGCCTTTGCCCACCCTACGAACGCCGAACAACGAGAGTTAGTCCATGGATGTCGCAGTGAGTCAGAACCAGAACCGCATTGGCGTGCTCGAAGAGCTCCTCAATGAGCGCTATTCCGTTCGCGCCTTCCTGCCGAAGGAGGTCGATCGCGCGACCATCGCGCATGTCCTGACGACGGCGCAGCGCACCGCGTCCTGGTGCAATAGTCAGCCCTGGCAGGTCGTCATTGCCAGCGGCGAGGCCAAGGAACGCTTCCGCAAGGCGATCTACGAGGAGGCGTCAGGCGGCATCGGCAATGACTACGACTTCACCCCGCCGCGCGAATATGTCGGCGTGTATCTGGAGCGCCGCCGCGAGAGCGGCTTTCAACTCTACAACACGCTGGGTATCGCCCGCGGCGACAAGGCGGCCTACGCAAAACAGGCGCTGGAGAACTACAACTTCTTCGGCGCGCCGCATGTCGCGATCATCCATACCGACGAGCCGCTCGGCATCTACGGAGCGATCGATTGCGGCGCATACGTCTCTAATTTCATGCTGGCCGCGCAGGCACTCGGGCTCGGCACGATTCCGCAGGCTGCGCTGGCGCGCCATTCCGGCCTGATCCGCCGGCATTTCGACCTGCCCGACGATCGCCGGGTCGTCTGCGGCATCTCGTTCGGCTATGCCGACCACGCCCACAAGGTCAACAGCTACCGCACTTCGCGGGCAAGCCTGGCTGACACCGTGAGGTTCGTGGACGAGTGAGTTGCAGACGACGAAAGCCCCGATCGCCAAGATCGGGGCTTCGTTGCCGGACGCTGTCGCTTAGTAGATGCCGTACGCGCAGACGTTCACGATGCGCACGCGCGGGCCGTGGCGGGTGGGCACCACGCGCTCCTGGTAGCAGCCGCTCACGCCAGTGTTGACATAGAGGCCGCCATAGCCCCAGCCCCAGCCCGGACCCCAGTGATGATGGAAGCCGTGGGCCGACGCGGCGCTGGGCGCAACGGCGGCAACGCCGAGCGAACCGGCGGCGACGAGACCAAGTGCAAGCTTGCGAAACATTCTCTTCTCTCCAGTGTGGCACGAAGCCATTGTTGTGTCCCTGCATCTCGGTCGGCATGACCGCGAAACGCGTTCATTCGCGCTGGCAGGAATCGTGTTTCTGTACTGTTTCGTGGGGAGAGAGGGGCGGGCCGGCCTTTAGGTTTTGCGCGTCGCGATGCGGCGTCACGCGACGTTCCGACGGCGAGCAGCGGTTATCTGCATGAGGGTGGCGTCACCATCTCTTCTCCGTCATTGCGAGCGCAGCGAAGCAATCCAGAGTCTTTGCGCGGCGACAATCTGGATTGCTTCGCTGCGCTCGCAACGACGTGTGGGAGGCAGTTGCGCCTCAATCTCAACTCGTCGTCCCGTGCGCGCCAAGCGCGAGCCCGGCATCCATAATCACAGGAAGCGGTCGTGGCGCGAGATCGTGGTTGCCGATTTTGCCGAAGTCAAAACCGCGGCGGCCGTTTTTCCGCGAAGGCCTTGATGCCTTCCTTGATCTCGTCGCCGCGCATGCTCTCGCGGTGACGCTGGTCGGCGGCCTCTTCATCGAGCGCGCCGCGGGCGAATTCGTTGATGGCGCGCTTCATGCCGCGCATCGCGATCGGCGCGTTGCCAGCGAGGATATTGGCGAGCTTGTCGACTTCCTCGTCGAGAAGCTCTGATGCCACCATAGCGGTGAGATAGCCGATGCGCAGCATCTCCGGCGCGGTAATCTTCTGCGCGGTCAGGAACAACATCTTGGCGTTGTCGACGCCGAGCCGCGTCACATAACGCTTGATGCCGCTGGTGTAGTAGTGAAGTCCCAGCCGTGCAGCAGGCATGAACATCTCGGCGGTGTCGGCGCCGATACGGAAGTCGCAGGCGAGCGCAAGATCGGTCGAGCCGCCATAGACGCCGCCGTTGAGTCGGCAGATCGTGGGCACGCCGAGATCCTCCAGGCGGTTGACGACCACCTCGAACGCCGAGCCCGCGCTCTGCTGCTCGCTGGCGCTCACTGCGCGCTCGGCCACCGAATTGAGATCGTAGCCGGCGGAGAAGGCGCGCCCGGTGCCGGTCAGCACCAGCACGCGGATCGCGGGATCGGCCTCGATCCGGTCGAACAGTTTCAAGAGCTCGGCGAGA
This sequence comes from Bradyrhizobium sp. UFLA05-108, assembly GCF_059803455.1. Lineage (NCBI taxonomy): Bacteria > Pseudomonadati > Pseudomonadota > Alphaproteobacteria > Hyphomicrobiales > Nitrobacteraceae > Bradyrhizobium > Bradyrhizobium sp. UFLA05-108. Next base: position 30,720 of record NZ_JBANAZ010000039.1, read on the forward strand.
TCTTCAGCCTGCAACCGGTTGAGATGCCTGGGACGGTTGAGGCGTACGGTGGCACGCGCGCCGTCGATGTCGAGCAGGGGCGTGCTGGCGGTCTCGGCCGCATCCGACATTGCCGTCTCCATCTACTTGTTTTCGAGTGCGCGGCGTTTGGCTTCGGCATCAATGGTCTCGGCGAGATCGGGATGCCGCGCCATCAGCACGCGGAAATCGACGAGGTCGAGCACGAGCAGCCGCGAGACCTTGACGGTCGTGACGTTGGCACCGCGCACGTTGTTGCCGAGCAGCGCCATCTCGCCGAAGAATGCGCCTTCGCCGAGCGCCACCTTCTTGCCGGGCAGATCGACCTCGACCTCGCCGGAGGCGATGAAATACATGCAGTCGCCCTGCGCGCCCTTCCTGATGATCATGGTGCGGGCGGGCAAATCCATGGTGCGCAGCATATGGGTGACGTCGGCGATCGCGGACGGTCCGAGAGCGGCAAAGAACGGCACCTTGCTGACGGTCTCCCAGGTCTTGAGGAAATTGTCGCGCCGCGTCTCGGCGGCGAAGCCAGTCGCCAGAATACCGGTCCACAGGCCGAACACCCCAAGGCCGGAGATCATCACCAACGCTGCTACCATCCGCCCGAGCGGCGTCACCGGCACGACGTCGCCATAGCCCGTCGTCGTCAGCGTCACCACCGCCCACCATAGTGCCGACGGCACGCTGCCGAAGGTCTGGGGCTGCACGTCGCGCTCGAGGAAATATTCAGCAACGGAGGCGAGGAACACCACCATCAGGAAGATCACGAGCACGCTGAGCAACGGTCCCGATTCCAGTACCAGCACGCGGCGAAGCTGGCGCAGGCCCGGAATGCCCGGCACGACCTTCAGCACCCAGAGTACGCTGAGGAGCCATGCCGTCTTGGGTTCGACACCCAGCACCAGCGCGACGGGCACCGCCAACGCCCCGATCGCATCGACCAGTCCGCTCGAGGACAGCACGTAGAGCCCCAGTCGCTGCTGTCTTGCCATGTGGCGCAACCGGACCAGCCATTCGAACACGAAATAGGCCAGGCACGCCCACAGCACGGCGTTCGCCCAGTGATGCGCGGTTTCATAGGCCGGGTTGACCGTCAACAGCATCATGGTCACGACGCCGACCGTGACCGCGACATAGGCCGCCGTGGTCATGTTCCGGCCGGCCGTCGCGGCCACGAATTTCGCCAGAGGGGGAATCAACGGCTTAGACATACGGGATTGAGGTCCGGTCTTGGCTGGAATGCCGGTCCCGGTTGGGACGGTCGCGCCAAAGTGCCTGCGCGGACGGGGGCCGTCAACGATCGGACGCTGACAGCATTATCGCGGCCTGCCTTGCAAGCCGCAATCATGGGCCGAAATGGAGGAGACCGTTACTTGAAATGCGGCGGCTCGTCGTAGCCGCGGCGGCTCGAGAAGAACAGCAGCGCCATGAGCCCGACGCCGACGATCACCGAGAAGCCCGCGCCCAGCGCGAGCGCAATGTAACCTTCCGTCGGAATCGGCTCACCGTCGGCGGACAGGGCGGAGTAGGCGAAATACCCGACGCCAGCGAGCATCGCGAGCAGGATGATGATGAGCAGTGCACGCATGGCCGATCTCCGGTTGCGCGGAGCATCAACGGTTGCAGGTCAAGTCAGTTCCCGATGCGCGACGCCGTCGCGCGCGCAGGTTCCCTGCGCTGCGTGCGAGGTCAGGCCTCACGCACTGTGTGCGGTCTTCACCACCACCACGTTGGTGTCGTCATGTGCAGCGGCTTCGCGCGCCGAGGCCTCGCTAGCGTGCTTCTCGGCATCGCCTGCGTGCCGCTTCAAATGCTCGCGCCGCATGCCGATCTCGTCGCGGACGAATTCATAGCCGAGCTTGAACGTATCGAGCCCGTCGGTACTGATCGTGCCGTCTCTTAATCCCACCACGGCTCTGCGCAGGATCGCTTCGAGCTCGTCTGCCAGGCACTCGAGCTCATCGAGCGAATGGGCATGCTCGACGCGCTCGCCGACATCGAGGATGGCCGTGGAGAGCTCGCTGGCCTTCTCCGGTGCGATCCTGGTGACCTTGGCGTAAATTGCCGCGAAGATCGAGCCGATGACGCTGAGCGCGCCGGCGCCCAGATACATCATGTCGCTGTATTTATCCATAAACGACTTGGTGTCATCGTTGATGTAGTCGGCCGCGCCCTGGTGCGCCATGACGAAGGCGTCCTTGTCGACGGAAGCCGGCTCGATCCGGGTGGCGAATCCACTTTCGAGGCCGAGCTCGGACTTGTTCTCGTAGACGATGCGCGCGAGGTCGCCTGCGGTGGACAACGACATCTTCGACTGTGCGACCAGCAGCCATTCGAGCCCGATCGTATCGAGATCGTCGTCGGGAATCTCCGGCGAGGCCGACAGCGTGCCCGCGGTCAAGGTCTCCTCGGAAATGCCGGGAATCTTGCGCGCCAGCGCCTTGGCCTCGTCGATCGCGTTCAATGTGAAGCCGCCGCGCTTGGCGACCTGCTCATAGGCCTTGTCGCGCACCGCCTTGGAGGCGTGGACGATGGCGATCACCGCGGAATAGCCGCTAGCGGGCGCCAGCAGCTTGTCCAGCGTTACGCCCTGCGGGGCCATCTGCACGCGTGCCGCAGCGTCCGGCGTGTCGGGGACGTCGAGGATGCTGCGGACGAAGGCGAGCGAATTGTCGTTCTCGGCGAGCACCGCGACCTTCTTCTTTTTCAATTCCGCGAGCGACTTGACCTTCTTGTTGCCGGGGCCGAGCAGCAGCACGAGATCATGCTCGAGGATGGCGAGCGCGCGCGCCCGCGGCGGCACCTTGCCGTCGGTGCGCAGGATGGCGAGATCGGCCTGCTTGCGGTCGAATTGGGCAATCGCTTTGGCGTTGTCAGGATTGTTGACGATCTTGATCCGGAACCGGGAGGCATTGTTCTTGAGCACGGCGGCGAGCTTGTTGGCGAAACGCGCCTCGTCGCTGTTGGCATCGCCGACGGCAAAGATCAGGGTCTCCGAATTGCGCAGCATGGCCCGGCCGCCCCAGACGGTGGCCAGCGACAGGATCAAGGTCAGCACGACATACAGCACGACCTGCTGCTGATTGGTCTTGATGACCTTCGGGCGCGACGGCGGGGACTGCTCGGGCGATGACATCTGGCCTTCAGCACTCATGGCCGGCCTTATCCTTGCATGGCGGCGGCCGGCTTGCCGGCAAAGGCCGCTCGAAAATTCGTAAGCGTCTGAAAAAAATACGATAATCCTCTGCCTGAGGATGATAGCTCTCTGGCGGCAGAATGCAAATTTCGAGCCGCGGGTAACGTTACCGCGAGGGGGCGGCGGCGGCGGTCCTCATCGACGTTGCGCCAAACCTTGCGATTTTCCGGTTCCTTCCGGGGTGCATTCCACCGCGAGAGATGTCATAAAAGCGCGATCTCGGCGATTTGGCCGGACCCAAGAAGAAGTCGCACTGAACGCTCCATTTTTTCTTCCACGTTCAATGAGGGCGTCCAGCTTTGTCGTTTCCACCCATGTCATCGGCGGTTCCGGTCGAAGCGCTCATTGGCTGGATGCTGCTGCTCACCTTCAAGCACATCATCGCCGACTTCGTCCTGCAGACCGCCTGGATGGCGCATGGCAAGGACCAGAAGCATGGCTGGGCTCTGCCGCTCCTGGTGCATTGCCTGGTTCACCTTGCGGTTGCGCTGCCGCTGATCCTGATAGTTGCGCCAAAATTCTGGTTCGTCGCCCTGATTGATTTCGCGATCCACATCACGGTCGATCGGGCCAAGGGGTTGGTCTCGGCCAATTTCGGCGTCAACCAGGAGCACCCCTGGTTCTGGACCCTGATCGGCGTCGACCAGGCGCTGCACCACCTCACCGGTTTTGGGCTGTCGATCTTCATGGCGGCGAACTGAGCTCGCAGGCTTCGGCGGCGTTCCGATTCGCAAATCGGGGGAAAGACCCCGGGACACTACAGGCCCGTGTGGTTAACCTTTCGTTAGAGGATTGCGCGGCATCTTCGGCATACGAGGAGAATCGCAATGTTTTCAAGCCGAGACGCCTACGAAAGCGATTTCTGCCCGGTCCGCGACGAGCTCCTTGGCGAGATGTATCGCGCCAGCGAAAGCGGCCTGCCGAGGCTGGTTGAGAGTGTTGCCCCCGAGGCCCGCGCCAGGCTGGCCCTGTTTTGCTACCGCCGCAGCCATCTGCATTCGCTGGCGATCGCAATCGCGGCGAGCTGCACGGAGCGCGAACTGATCGAGAGCGGGGGACGCGTCGGCTCCACGCTTTACGCGCTGTCGCGTGAAAGCACGGCGAAGGCATCGCCGTCGCTGTCGGGCAGCCGCAAGCCGATTACGCTGTCGACCAAACCGCTCTCGGTGCTTGCGCCGCTCGAGGACGAGCTCGACGACGATCTCGCGGAAGCCGTCCCGGCTTAAGTTATCGTCTCGATCACCGGCAGTCCGAACTTCCGCCGCGCCATCGCGCATTCGGCATCGCCGGGCATGCAGGTGCGGCACACCTCCGGCCGCACGGCATAGACGCCGCAGGCGGTCGCATCCCCGATCTTCCCTTTCAGCGCCGAACAACGGTTGCCGTCGCAGCGCATGCCCGATTGCCGATCGTTGACGAAGGCTTGCGGGATAGCTGCGAGCTCCTCCTCGCTCTCGATCGAGAAGCGCGGCCAGTTCGCCGAATAGGCGCAGCAGGCGCCGCAAGCCTGGCAGAGCTGCGATAGGTCGGTCGCGGAATTCTGGTCCATGTCGCTCAATTGTCCTTCGGAGGACCCCAGACCAGGCTCTGCCGCCACTTGGCGCGCAGCACGTCGCGCCGCTCCGGATATCTCTCGTCGAGATAGGTCGCATCTACCACGCGGTCGGTGCGGAAGCTGCGGAAATCGCTGCGCAGCTCGCACCAGGCTGCGAGCAGCCGCACGGCCTCGAGATAACCGACTGCAATCGGCCAGATCGTGCGCTGGCTGTCGCGGCCCTGTTCGTCGCGATAGCGCAGCGTGATCTTCTTGCCCTCATGGATCTGCGTGCGCGTGCGCACCATGTCCATGCGATCGGGTTCGCGATTCCAGCTCGGTCGCGCACGGCTTGCCGGCTCCAGCACGAAAGGACGCAGGCGCTCGGGCACGGTGTCGGCAATCTTCGCCATCAGATCCTCGGCGGCGCGCGCCAGCGCCGTGTCGGCGTGGCCGGCAACCCATTGCGCGCCCAGCACCGCCGCCTCGATCTCATCGGGCGTCAGCATCAAAGGCGGCAGGTCAAAGCCCTTTTCGAGGATATAGCCCATGCCAGCTTCGCCGCGGATCGGCACGCGCTGGCCGATCAGCGTGGCGATGTCCCGATAGACGGTGCGCTTGGAGGTTTCGAGCTCGGCCGCGATCGCGTCCGCCGTCAACGGTTTGCGGCTGCGCCGAAGCACCTGGATGATCTGAAACAGCCGGTCGGCACGTCTCATGACACGTCTTCCGATTTGGCACCGTTTAAAAACCGGCGCGCGGATGCTGACAGGATGTTGGCAGCAGGGGAGTTCTATACCGGGACAACACTTCGAATGAAGAGGATTTGTCCATGATGCTTCCCACCACCTTCGGCCAGGCGAGCCCGCTGTGGCGGGTGCAGGCCTTGCTGCAAACCTTCACTCTTGGCCGTGCTCTTGGCCGTCTCGGCGCGTTCGATCTCATGTTCGTCGACCTCCGTCTCGCGATCGTCACTCTCGCGGCGCGCTCGCTGCTCGGAGCTGCGAACGCCGTGGTTTGTCACGTCATGGGCCGCGCCTGGCACGGGGCCCGTTTCGCGCAGGATATCACGGCTGCTGCCACCATGGTGGCAGCAGCCGGTCGGTAGGTTCCAACAACTGTTTCGGGGATCAGGAGCAAGAGCATGATCACGCTTTACGGCTTTGGCATCGGCTTCGGCTTGCCGGAAATCAGCCCCTTCGTCACCAAGACGGAGGTGCAGCTGAAAATGGCAGGACTGCCCTACCGGAAGGAGCGGGCGATGCCGCCAGCTTCGCCCAAGGGGCAGCTGCCGTTCATCGACGACGACGGCGAGGCAGTTGCCGACTCCACCTTTATCCGCGCGCATATCGAGCGTCGCTATGGTTTCGACTTCGACGCCGGCCTGTCGTTGCAGGAACGCGCGCAGGCATGGGCCTTCGAGCGCATGATCGAGCATCACGTCTATTGGGGACTGGTCGGAGCGCGCTGGGTGGACCCGGTCAATTTCGCCAAGGGCCCGGCGCATTTCTTCGACGGCGCGCCTGAGCACAATCGCGAGAAGCTGCGCGAGGACGCGCAATTCCGCGTCGCCGAGAACTATCTGCTCTCTGGCCTCGGCCGCCATGCGCCCGATGACGACGTCGATCTCGCCGTGCGCTCGCTGTTCGCGCTGTCCGTGCAGCTCGGCGACAAGGCCCATCTGATGGGCAACAAGCCTTCGGGCGTCGACGCCACTGCGTTCGGCGCGCTCGCTGGAATCATGACGCCATTCTTCGAATCCAAGCTGCGCGAGCAGGCGGAAGAGTTTCCGAACCTCACCGCCTATGTCGACCGCATGATGGATCAGTACTATCCGGAGTTCGCCTGGACCAAGCTCCGAGAGGCGGCCTGAAAAGAAAAGAGCCGGCCCTTCATGGCCGGCTCTGATCGCCTTCGAGTGATCGCTGCTCTCACTTCACCAGCTTGTACTTGCCGTTCGTCACCGTGAGCAGGATGCGTGAGCGCTCGTCAAGGCCATACCGATCCTTGTCGGTGAAGTTGTAGACGCCCTGGCTTGCGGCCAATTCCTTCTCCGACAGCAGGGCCTGGCGGATCGCCTCACGGAATTCCGGCGTGCCGGGCTTGGCGGTCTTCAGCGCCGTCGGGATAATGCGCTTCAGAAGCTCGAACGCATCATAGGAGTGGCCGGCGAATTGGCTGCGGCTGTTCGGGCCGTACTTCGCTTCATAGGCGGTATTGAGGGCAAGGCCCGGCTTCTTGGTCTGCGCCTCGTCCGGCTGGTCTTCGGGATCCATCACGGGCCCTGAAGCCATCAGCACGCCCTCCGCCGCCTTGCCGGCGATGCGGATGAAATCCATGCTCGCCGCGCCGTGGGTCTGGTAGATCAGGCCCTGATAGCCGCGCTCGCGCAGCTCGGTCTGCGGCAGCGCGGCTGCAGTGCCGGATGCGCCGACCAGGATCGCGTCGGGATTGGCGGCGACGAGCTTGAGCACCTGTCCGGTCACCGACGTATCGGGACGCGCGAAGCGCTCCTCGTCGACGATGGTTATGCCCATCGGTCCGGTCTGCGCCTTCAGGTCGTTGAACCAGAGGTCGCCATAGGAGTCGGAATAGCCGATATAGCCGACCGTTTTCACGCCCTTGGCCTTCATGTGGTCGTACAGCACCTTGCCCACGATCGGGATCGGCTGCGGCATCGCCACCGACCACTTCATGCGCTCGGGGGTGATCGGAAAGGGAGCGAGGCCGAAATGCGGAATGCCGGCTTCGTTCGCGACGTTGGAGACCGCAATCGTCGGTGGCGTCAGCGCCGAGCCCATGATGATGTCGGCCTTGGATTCCGTGACGAAGCGCCGCGCGTTGGTGGTCGCGGTGGTCGGATCGCCGCCATCATCGAGCACGATCACCTTCAGCGGCACGCCGGCGATTTCCTTCGGCACGAACTCCAGCGCATTGCGCTCGGGAATGCCGAGCGCCGCGCCCGGGCCTGTCGTGGTGGTGGTGATGCCGATGGTGATTTCGTTGGTCTGGGCCATCGCGGGCAGCGCCGGCAGGGCCAACGTTGCCGCCGCAACAGCGGCGGTCAGGTAAAAGCGTTTCATCTATTCCTCCCTTAAGGTGTGCCTTTGAAAGCAGACTTTGTGATCGAATTCAGCCCCGTCTTTGGGCGGTGCGGCGATTTAGCTCCAGAATCTAATTGCCCACGAATTTGGCCACCATCTCCGGCGGAAACGCCGCGGATTTCAGCTTGTCGGGATTGGCCGGGTCGCGGCCGACGAGGACACGGGTCTCGAAGGCCTCGATCGCCAAGGCTCTGGTCGCCAAGTCCTCGCCCTTGTAGACGTCGTGCTTTACCTCGAAGCTCGAGCGCTTGATGCTCTCGATCTTCGTCTCGATGGTGATCCAGTCGCCGTGGGTCGAGGGGATGTAGAACTTCGCCCTCGTGTCGACCATGGGAATGCCGACCAGGCCATATTTGTGGACCAGGTCCTGTTTCGAGAAGCCGGCCTTCTCGAACAGGACCGAGGTCGAATCGTCGAACATCGAGAAATAGCGCGGATAATAGACGATGTTGGCGGGGTCGCAGTCACCCCACTGGATCTGGACGTCGCGCCGATGGACGAACATGCGTGATATACCCACTAGTGCTGCGCCACACCTCTCCCGGAGGGAGAGGTAAGGTGGAAGTCGCGGCTACAGCCGTTCGGTTTACTTCGGCGCCATGCGCAGCGAGCCGTCGAGCCGCACGACCTCGCCGTTGAGATAGGCATTCTCGACCATGTGCAGCGCGAGCGACGCGAATTCGTCGGCGTGGCCGAGCCGGCGCGGGAACGGGATCGCGGCGGCGAGCGAATCCTGTGCCTCCTGCGGCAGGTTGGCGAGCAGCGGCGTGAGGAACAGGCCGGGGGCAATGGTCAGCACGCGGACGCCGAACTGCGCGAGCTCGCGCGCGATCGGCAGCGTCATGCCGACGATGCCGCCCTTGGACGCCGAATAGGCGGACTGGCCGATCTGGCCGTCATAAGCCGCGACGGAAGCGGTGTTGATGATGACACCGCGCTCGCCGCTCGCCTGCGGCTCGAGCTTGGACATTTCGGTGGCGGCAAGACGCAACATGTTGAAGGTGCCGATCAGGTTGACCTTGATCACCTTGTCGAAATCGGCAAGCGCCATCGGACCATCGCGGCCGACCACGCGTTTGGCAACGCCGATGCCGGCGCAATTGACGAGCACGCGGGCCGGACCATGCGCCTTGGTGGCAGCCGCGATCGCGGCTTCGGCCGAGGCGGCATCGGAAACGTCGCAGGTCACGGCGACGCCCTTGATCTCGGCCGCGACTGTTTCGGCGAGCTTGGTGTTGAGGTCGCAGACTGCGACCTTGGCGCCCTGCGCCGCCAGCTTGCGTGCGGTCGCCGCACCCAGTCCCGATGCACCGCCGGTCACGATGGCTGCCTGATCCTTCAACAACATGGCGTTCTCCTTTGGCGGATTGTTTCTAAGCGACCGATATCACACGGTCCGATGGATTTGCAGCATAGAGCTCGTCTATCAGTGCGGTGCGATGCTCGAGCACGGCGCGCTGGTTTATCGAGCCTTTGTCGGTGACCTCGCCCTTGTCGATCGAGAGCGGCGTGTCCAGAAGGATCGCGCGGGTAATCCTGGTCGAGGAGCCGGTCGCCGAGCCGAGGAACTGGGTGAGGCGCTCGCGGAACGCCTCGCGGACCAGGCGGTCGCGCGCGGTGACGACGAGATCGTCGGCCGGCAGCGTCGGATTGATCAGGCGGCAGCCGTCGAGGTCGAGCACAACGAGCGCGGAAATCTCGTCGCGGTTGATGCCGGCGATCACGACGTCGCGCACCAAAGGCGCGCAGGCGGCAACGAAGCGCGCGCGCAAGGGGCCGACGCTGACCCAGGTGCCGCTCGCGAGCTTGAAGTCCTCGCTGACGCGGCCGTCGAAGTCGAAACCGGCATTGAAGTCATCAGGGTCGGCGGGCTTGAGTGCATCGCCGAGTTTGTAAAAGCCTTCCTCGTCGAAGGATTTTGCGGTGACCTCCGCCTGGCGCCAGTAGCCAGGCATGACGTTCGGGCCCTTGCAGCGAACTTCCAGCTTGCCGTTGTTGGGCACGAGCTTGGCGTCATTGCCGGAGACCGGCAGGCCGACATGGCCGGAACGGCTGGTGCGTGGATTGACCGACATGAAGAACGGCGCGGTTTCGGTGGCGCCAAGGCCAGTCAGCATCGGCACGCGATAGCCCTTCTCCTTCACCGCAAGCTCATCGAGGCTGTTCCAGACGAAGGGCGAAAGCGCCGCGCCGGAGAAGAACATCGCGTGCAGGCGGTCGAAGAATTTTGCGCGCAGGCCCTGGTCGTCGCGCAAATAGGGCAGCAGCGATTCGTAGCCCTTTGGCACGTTGAAATAGACCGTCGGCGAAATCTCCTGGAGATTGCGCACGGTCTCCTCGATTCCGCCGGGCACCGGCTTGCCGGCATCGAGATACATCGAGCCGCCGTTATAGAGGGTCAAACCGATATTGTGATTGCCGCCAAAGGTGTGGTTCCAGGGCAGCCAGTCGATGATGACCGGCGGCTCGTCCTTGAGGAAGGCCAGCGTCTCGCGCAGCATCACCTGGTTGGCGCAGATCATGCGCTGGGTGTTGATGACCGCCTTGGGATTGCCCGTCGATCCTGACGTCAGTAGGAATTTCGCGATCGTATCGGGGCCGATTCTCCCATGCAGCTCGTCGAGCGCGGGATGGATCGGCGTCGCCATGAGGTCGGCGAGCAGCGTGACGTCGTGCCCCGGGACGGTGCCGTAGGACGCGGCGATCTCGATGCCGGGCGAGACGTTGCTGGCAAGCGCGTTCGCGAATTTGTCGGCGTCCTCGGCAAAGACGAGGCCCGGCGTCAGCAGCTTCATCAGGTACGATAGCTTGCCGTAGTCCTTCGAAACCAGCGAATAGGCCGGCGAGACCGGGCAGAACGGGATGCCGGCGTAATAGGCGCCAAAGGCGAGCAGCGCATGGTCGATCGAATTGCCGGAGAGGATGACGACCGGCTTCTCCGCCGACAGGCCACGCTGGATCAGGCCGGAGGCGATGTGCCGGCTCGCGGTGAGGAGCTCGGCATAGGTGATCTTGCGCCAGCCCCGGCCGCCTTCGCGCTCGGCCATGAAGACGCGATCCGGCGTCGTCTTCGCCCAATGATGCAGGCGGTCGGTGATGCGCACCGGATAGTCGCCGAGCGGCTGTTTTGGCCGCAGGTAAATCGTGCCGTCATCGCGCCGCTCGATGTTGACGACGGGATCGCCGAACGAGATCGGCCGCAGCGGGGAGGTGCTCGCGCCGCGCTCCGTGGTGGAAGAGGACGGCTGTGCACTCATGACTTGGGCTTCACCTTGGCGGTCTTGTGTTCGAGGAACTCGCGGATCCGTCGCTTGGCTTCCTTGTCGCTCTGGGCAACCGTCGCCATCAGCGATTCCATCAGCAGGCCAGTCTGCGGATTGGCCTCGGCGATCATCGGCAGCGCCTGGAGCACGGCGAAATTGGTCAGCGGCGCATTGGAGGCGATGCGGGCGGCGAGCTCGAGCGACTTGGTCAGCGAGCCGCCTTCCTCGGTCAGGTATTGCGCAAAGCCGTAGGAGGCGCCTTCGGTCGCGGAATAGACGCGGCCGGTCAGCATCATATCCATCATGCGCGCGACGCCGATCAGCCGCGGAAGCCGCACCGAGCCGCCGCCGCCGACGAAGATGCCGCGCTGGCCTTCCGGCAGCGCGAAATAGGTCGAGGGCTCGGCGACGCGGATATGCGCGGCACAGGCCAGCTCCAGCCCGCCGCCGATCACGGCGCCCTTCAGCGCCGCGATCACGGGCACGCGGCTGTACTGGATGCGGTCGAACACTCGGTGCCACATCTGGGAGTGCAGAAGCCCGCCAGTGGCGTCGTGGTCGGTCAGCTCGGAGAGATCGAGGCCGGAGGAGAAATGGTCGCCGATGCCATGGATGACGACCGCGCCGATGTCGTCCGGCAGCGTCGCAAAGCAGTCGCTGATCTCGCGAATGATGCCGTCATTGAGCGCATTGCGCTTGGCGGGCCGGTTCAGACCCACGGTCAAGACCTTGCCTGCCCTCTCGATCCTAAGCAGCGCATCAGGTCCCGCGGTTGCGGTATCGGCGTTTCCCTGTGTCATTTGCGTCCTTTTCAGAATAGTTATGTTGTATAACGAATTTCGGAGGAGTCAATATGCCGATGGGGAGTTCGGTTGAGTGGGCAAGAGGGTGCTCCAAATCGGTGTCGTCCAGGCCTAGTGCGCAATTGTGCAGGGGCCGAGACCCCGCGCGAGCGCTTGCGCCCGTCGAGATACCCCCAGGAGAATATTTGGCGAAGATTCGTGGCCCGAGTTTCCCCAACAACCCTATCCTGTGATTATGGGTTCCGGGCTCGCGACTTTGTCGCGCTCCGGGAGGACGAGCGAAGTGCGAGGCGCGGACATTGCCACTAATAGTCCCGGCGCCTGCCATCGCTTCGAGGCCGAAGCGCCTGTCTCACATCACCTGATGCACGTCGATCACCACGCGGTCTGCGTGCCGTGCGGCTGAGGCCACGAAGATGTGCTGCATCAGCCAACGGTATTTCTCGTGTCCGGTCTCGAACCGCGGCACGGTGCGGAAGTAGATCAGCTCGGGGTCGACGGGCTCGCCGCGCTTGAGCTTCTGCAGCAGGTCCACCGGGCCGAAGCGAATCCCTTTGTTCTCGACATAGACGGTGGCGCCGTCGTCGGTTTCGAAGGCGTATTTGGCTTCCAGGTCGATCAGCTCGCTCGGACGGATGACCTGGAAGTCGGCACCAAACGGCAAGACCTTGCCGTTGATCACGCCCCGCACCTCTCCGCCGATGATCGGGATGATGCGGCGGACACCCGTACCAGTCTCGCCCGCGGTGACGACGTCACCAATCCACGCGGTGATGGTGAAGACGTACTTTGTCTCGAGCTTGGGTGTGGTCATCACTCCACCCCTAATGCGCCATCATCCGCGTCGGCAGCCAGGTCGCCAGCAGCGGGAAGGCGATCAGGATCACCAACCGCACCAGGTCGGTGGCCACGAACGGGATCACGCCCTTGAAGATGGTGGAAAAGGACACGTCCTTCACCACACTCTTGATGACGAAGACATTCATGCCGACCGGCGGATGGATCAGGCCGAGCTCGACTGTCATGACGATGATGACGCCGAACCAGATCGGATCAAAACCAAGATGTGTGATCACGGGGAAGATGATCGGCACCGTCAGGATGATCATTGCCATGGCGTCCATCAGGCAGCCGAGCACGAGGTACATCACCATGATCAGCGCCAGCACGCCGTAAGAGCCGAGGCCGAGGCCTGTGAGGAATTCCGTGACCTTTTGCGGGGTCTGAGTCACCGTCAGGAAGTAGCCGAAAATCAGCGCGCCGATCAGCACGGTGAACACGGCGGCCGCGGTGCGCGTCGCCTGCAGGAGCGAGGCCAAAATCTTCTCGCGGTCGAGCCGCCCGGTGAGCACGCCGATGATGAAGGCGCCGGTGGCACCGACGCCGCCGGCTTCGGTCGGCGTGAAGCGAGGCAGGAACGGCAGGCCGTAGAGGCCGCCGATCACGAACACGAACAGCAGGACCGGCGCCCAGATATCCTTGAGGCCCGCGAAGCGCTCGTTCCACGGCAGTTTCTTGCCCTTCGGCAAAAAGTCCGGACGAAAGTATCCGATCAGGCCGATGGTGATCATGTACATGCTCATCGCCAGCAGGCCCGGGATGATACCGGCGATGAAGAGTTTTCCGATGTCCTGCTCGGTGATGATGCCGTAGACCGCAAGCACGGTGGAGGGCGGCAGCATCGCACCCAGCGTGCCGCCGGCCGCGATCACGCCAGTGGCAAAGGACTGCGGATAGCCGAAGCGGCGCATCTCGGGATAGGCGACGGCTGAGAAGGTCGCGGCCGTCGCGACGGAGGAACCGCAGATCGCGGCAAAGCCGCCGCAGGCGCCGACGGTTGCGATGCCGAGCCCGCCGCGCAAATGGCCGACAAAGCCGTTGGCGGCGCGGAACAGTTCGCGGCTCATGCCGGAATTGCTGACGAAGGAGCCCATCAGCAAGAACATCGGGATGACGCCAAAAGTGTAGTCGGTGACCGTGCGCATCGAGGTCTGGCCGACCAGTTTCAGCGCCGGCGTGGCGCCGACGAGATAGGAGAAGCCGGACACGCCGACGAGGCCCATGGCCATGCCGACAGGCACGCGCAGCAGCATCAGGAGAAATAAGGAAACGAAGCCGATTACGGCGACGGCATCGGTGCTCATGACTACTCCGTCGCCTTCAGCTTGGGATCGTGCATCTCTTCCGGATGGAAGATCAGTCGGTAGGTGCGGATCGCGATCAGCAGCACCGCCGAGACATCGCCGATCCAGGCGATCGCGAAGAACGGCCAGGTCGGCATGTGCATATCGAAGGTCTGCACATTGTCGTTATAGGTGCCGCGTACCTTGTCGAACAGCGTCCAGGTCTGCACGGTGACGACGAACAGCAGCACCAGGGTGGCGAACACGTCGATCCAGCGCTGATAGCGCGGGCTCGAATTGGCCCAGACCAGGTCGACCGTGATGTGCGTGCCGCGATAGGAGGTCGCGGCGATGCCCCAGAAGATCAGGATGCCGAGCAGCATGCGGCCGATGTCGAAGGAATCCGGGATCGAATAGTTCAGCGTGTTGCGCAGCAGGACCGAAACGAAGATGTCGAGCGCGACGAGGCCGACGAAGCCGGCCGCGATCCATTCGATCGTATCGATAAAGCGATCCATCCAGGCGCGCTTCATGGGAAAAGAGTCCTTCCGACGAGTTCGAGGTGTGCCCGCGGTGGAGCTGCGCTCCCTCCCCGCCCGCGGGGGAGGGCTGAGGAGAGGGTGCTTCCACAATCGAGAACCCCCAAGAGGAGAGAGCCCTCACCCGGCGCTCTGCGCCGACCTCTCCCGCGAGCGGGAGAGGTGCAGCGAGCTCGCGGCCGCGTCTTGGCGTCACTCCGCCAGCGCGTTGTACTTCTTCAGCGAGGCCTTCAACTCGGCGAGCGCTGCGTCCGGGTCGGCGCCGGTCTTCCTCACGCCCTCGCCCCAGGTCTTGACCAGCGGCTCGGCGGCCTTCTTCCAGGACGCGGTCTGCTCCGGGTTCAGCTTGTAGACCTCATGACCTTCTTCCGCCTTGATCTTGTCGATGCCGGCATCCTCGAACTTGCCCCAGTGCTCGCCGACCACGCCGGCCATCTCGGTCGTGCAGTTCTTGTCGATCGCCGCCTTCTGCTTGTCGGACATCGCATTGTACTTGTCCTTGTTCATCACGAAGACGAAGGTCGTGACATAAAGCGGCGCCTCCATGTCGTACTTCGTCACCTTGTCGATGCCGAACAGCAGCAGCGAGCCCCAGGGGAAGGTGACGCCATCGGCGACGCCGCGCTCGATGATGTCGCGCACTTCGGGCGCGGACGACTGCACGTTGGTGCCGCCGAGCGAGGTGACGAAATTCGCCATGGTGGCGTGGGCCGGGCGGATCTTCAGGCCCTTCACGTCCTCCGGCACCACGATCTTCTTGGTGCGGGAGTGGAACGAGGAGGGCGAGTGGACGAAGGCGAGGCAGTATTTGACGTCCTTCATCTCCTTTTCTGCATATTTGCGGTACCAGGCATCGAGCCCCATCGAGCCGCCCTTGGCGTCCGAGATCAGGAACGGCAGTTCGCCGGCGCCAATGATCGGGAAGCGGCCGGGCTGGTAGCCGGGGTTGACGTAGGTGACGTCGGCGATGCCATCGCGCGCCATGTCGTAATGGTCGAACGCCTTGCCGAGCTGTTGCGCCGGAAACACCTTGCTCTTGATGGTGCCGCCGGAGTCTTTCTCCACAGCGGCCGCCCAGTCCTCCAGCGATTTCTGGAGCGGATGCGAGGCTGGTACCCAATGCGAGATCTTCAGGTCGAAATTCTTGTCCTGCGCGAAGGCAGGCGTCATGCTTGCTGCCAGCAGCAACGCCAGACAGGCTTTCCTCATTGCTCGTCTCTCCCTGTTCTTGACCGCAGGCTTCTTTGGCCCGGTCTCGTTAGTTAACATGTTATATAATTGGATCGCTGGTTCAAGCCGGAAGTGGCAGCGCGACTGCTTTCGTCTCGCGGAAAGCTGTTGCCTGGATATGTCGCGCTGCGGCGAAAGGCACTCCCTTTTGCTCAAACGTTATATGATATAATTATCGCGCGCGGGCGATCGCGACAAGCAAGCTCGCGCCGCACCCTACAGGATCGGGAGGAGCAAGTATTGCGGACAAAAGTCGCAATCATCGGTGCCGGGCCGGCGGGACTGCTGCTTGGCCAATTGCTGCACAGTTACGGCATCGACAATGTCATTCTCGAACGGCAGAGCCCGGACTACGTGCTCGGGCGCATCCGCGCCGGCCTTCTCGAAGAGGGAACCGTGGCGCTACTCGATGAGGTCGGCGCGGGAGGGCGCGCGCATGCTGAGGGCCTCTTGCATGAGGGCATCGAGCTTGCATTTTCCGGCCGCCGTCACCGCATCGACATGAAGGCTGCGACCGGCAAGACGGTCATGATCTACGGCCAGACCGAGGTGACGCTCGACCTGATGAACGTGCGGAAGGCGGCGGGGCTGACCTCGGTCTACGAGGCCAAAGACGTGCGGCCGCATGATTTCGACGGCAGTCACCCGCGCGTAACCTACGTGAAGGATGGCATTACGCACGAGATTCTCTGCGACTTCATCGCCGGCTGCGACGGCTTCCATGGTGTCAGCCGCGCCAGCATCAAGCCCTCGGCGATCGAGGAGTTCGAGCGGGTCTATCCGTTCGGCTGGCTCGGCATCCTCTCCGATACGCCACCGGTCAGTCACGAGTTGATCTATTCCAACCACGCCCGCGGTTTTGCGCTCTGCACCATGCGTTCGACCAAACGCAGCCGGCATTATGTTCAGTGCTCGCTCGACGATCACGTCGACCAGTGGCCAGATGATCGCTTCTGGGACGAGTTGAAGCGTCGGATCGACCAGGAGGCGGCCGACAGCCTCGTGACGGGTCCCTCGATCGAGAAGAGCATCGCGCCCTTGCGCAGCTTCGTGGCCGAGCCGATGCGCTTTGGCCGGATGTTCCTGTGCGGCGATGCCGCCCACATCGTGCCGCCGACCGGCGCCAAGGGGCTCAACCTCGCCGCGAGCGACGCGCATTACCTCGCGACCGCTTTGCGTGAATATTACGACGAGAAATCGAGCGCGGGCATTGATGCCTATTCCACGACAGCGCTGGCGCGGGTCTGGAAGGCAGTGCGCTTCTCCTGGTGGATGGCCTCCATGCTGCACAAGTTCCCCGACACCGGCACCATCGGCGCTCGCATCCAGCTCGCCGAGCTCGACTACGTTACGCAGTCGCAGGCTGCGATGACGTCGTTGTCGGAGAATTACGTGGGGCTGCCGTTCTGATCTGTAGCTTGTAGGGTGGGCAAAGCGAAGCGTGCCCACCACTTCTGTCGCAAATCGCGGAGAGATGGTGGGCACGGCGCGATGCGCCTTTGCTTACCCTACGGCCCAGCAGTCAATTCAAACGTCCGCGCAAATGTCGTTTAAAACTTTGTAGGTGGTGCATCCGTCACGTCCATCGCGTTCAATGGTGGCAGCTAACGATGCGAGACGCACATGACGACCACCGGGATTCCCGACGGCTTTGAGCCGCATTTCCGCAAAAGCCCGCTCACCGATCCCTGGGAGCCGCTCTATTCCAAGCGCGCCGAGAAGGCCGTGGTCGTCGGATTGCGGCTGGCAAAGCCGCACACCAATGCGCGCGGGCTCATTCACGGCGGCCTGATTGCAGCGCTGGCCGATGCCGCGATGGGCTATAGCTGTGCGCAGGCAACGGGTTGGACGACTTCGTTCGTTACGATCTCGCTCGCCGTTGACTATGTCGGCGCAGCCGAGATCGGGCAGTGGTGTGCGG
Organism: Bradyrhizobium sp. UFLA05-108; assembly: GCF_059803455.1. NCBI lineage: Bacteria > Pseudomonadati > Pseudomonadota > Alphaproteobacteria > Hyphomicrobiales > Nitrobacteraceae > Bradyrhizobium > Bradyrhizobium sp. UFLA05-108. The sequence continues at coordinate 48,454 of NZ_JBANAZ010000039.1, forward strand.
TCGAGAGTGAGGTGATCAAGACCGGCAGCACGATCTGCTTCGCGCAATGTCTGGTCAAGGCCGACGACATCGTCATCGCGCGGGCCAACGGCACGTTCCGCGTGGTGCCGAAGAAGGAGTGAGCGATCTCGTGTCCCGGACACGGTGCGCTGTATCCGGGATACGAGAGTTATCCAAACCGCCAGTTCGTCGTCTCCACCACGAGATCGATGAAGGCGCGCACCTTGGCGGAGAGCAGCCGCGAGGTCGGGTAGACGATGTGGATCGGCAAGGCCGCCTGCTCGAATTTCGCGAGCACGATTTTCAAGCGCCCGCGCTTCAGGCCATCGGCGGCCTGATACGCCAGCACCCGCGTCACCCCACCACCTTGTTCGGCATATTGCAGCACCGCATCGGCGCTGTTGCTGATGAAGCGCGGGCTCGGCGTGACCTCCATATCGCGGCCATCGCGCGAGAAGAGCCAGTTGGTGGCGGGGCCGAACTGGATGGTTCGGTGCTGAAGCAGTGCCTCCGGCGACTTCGGTTCGCCATGGCGCTTGAGGTAGTTGGGCGAGGCAACCACGATCCGTCGCATCTCGCCGACCTGCCGCGCGACCAGCGAGGAATCGGCGAGGTGGCCAATGCGTACCGCGAGGTCGACCGCGTCCTCGATGAGGTTGATCATATGGTCGGAGAGCCGCAATTCGCCGGTGACATCCGGATAGCGCTTCAGGTACGCCGACATCACGGGCCCGACATGCAGCCGGCCGAACCCCACCGGCGCGGAGACCACGAGCCGCCCGCTCGGCCGGTTTCGCTCTGCGCGCGCCGAGCCATCCGCCTCCTCGACATCGGCGAGGATCCGTCGCGCGCGCTCCAGATAGCGCGTGCCGACGTCGGTGAGCGTCACGGAGCGCGTGGTCCGCTGCAACAGCCGCGCGCCGAGATGCTCCTCCAGCGAAGCGATCAGGCGGGTCACCGCCGACGGCGACAGCCGCAGCTTGCGCGCCGCCGGCGCAAAGCCGCGCATCTCGGCGACGGTGACGAAGACGTGCATGGCCTCGAGCCGGTCCATCGCTATTATTGCATATATCGCAATGATGAAGTGTCAAGCAGGTCGATTGTTTTGGACCGAAAGGGGGCCACTTTTCGGTGTGAGAACGCTAACGCGTCAGTTTCCTGGAGATGCTCCGATGCCGTCCGCCCGCACCTACGCCAGCGACGTCGCCTTCACCCCAGCAGTCAAATTGATTCAGACGCGAAAAGGGTCGCGCGAGGCGTATTCCCACGCCGAGCAGCGCGGTTGGCGCACCGAGGTCGACGAAAACCTCGCGGCGTTCCTGGGCGATGCCAACAGTTTCTATCTCGCCACGGCCTCGGCCGACGGCCAGCCCTATATTCAGCACCGTGGCGGCCCGACGGGTTTTTTGAAGGTGCTGGACAAGCAGACGCTTGCCTTCGCCGACTACGCTGGCAATCGACAGTATCTCACGCAAGGAAATCTCTCCGAAAATCCAAAAGCCTATATTTTCGTGATGGACTACGCCCATCGCCGCAGGGTGAAGATATGGGGCGAAGCGCGCGTGGTGGAGGACGATCCCGCGCTGACGCAGTCGCTGATGCCAAGAGGCTACAAAGCGCGCCCCGAGCAGGTCATCGTGTTCAAGATCGCCGCCTGGGACACCAACTGCCCGCAGCACATCCCGCAGAAATTCGACGCGGCGGATGTCGCCGCAGCACTCGCCGCGCGTGATGCAAGGATTGCGGAGCTCGAAGCGGAGGTGGCGGCGTTGAAGGGAGAGAAGGCGGCAGGCCTTTAAGAGCGAATCTCGTCGCATTCTTCGCTGTCATGCCCCGCGAAGGCGGGAGATCCAGTACGCCGTTTCGGTTCAAGTACAGCCGCCACTGAGATACCGGATCGTCCGCTCCAGTGCGCAATTGCGCACAAGGCGGACGATGACAGCGGTGCGGATGATGCGCTCGTGGGCGTCATCGCAAGACTACAGCGCGCTCGCGCCTTCGTGCTGGAAGCCGAGATAGCTCGCCGCGACGCGCTCATTGGCGGCGACGTCGCTGGCCTTGCCGGAAAGCACGAACTCGCCGAGCTCCATCACGTAAGCCTTGTCCGCGATCTTCAGCGCGGCCTGTGCGTTCTGCTCGACCAGCAGCACCGAGACGCCGCTGGCACGCAGCTCGGTGACGATGCGGAAGATGTCGGCAACGATGATTGGCGCCAAGCCCAGGCTCGGCTCGTCCAGCATCAGCAGTTTTGGCTCTCCCATCAACGCGCGGCCCATTGCGAGCATCTGCTGCTCGCCGCCGGACAGCGTGCCAGCGAGTTGCTTGCGCCGCTCCTTCAGTCGCGGGAACAGCGCGTAGACGCGCTCGATCGAGCTTTTCGCCCTGCTCTTCTCGATACGGAAGGCCCCTAACTCCAGATTGTCCTCGACATTCATGGTCACGAACAATTCGCGGTGCTCCGGTACGAGCCCCAAACCCATCGCGACGCGGTCCTCGATGTCGAGCCGTGCGAGGTCCTGCCCGGCAAAGGTAACCCGGCCCTTCAGCGGCAGGATACCCATGACAGCGGAGAGCAGCGTGGTCTTGCCGGCGCCGTTGGCGCCGACGATGGTGACAATCTCGTTTTGACCGACCTCGAGCGAAACCGAGCGCACGGCCTCGACCTTGCCATAGGCGACATGCGCGTCGGCGACTGACAACAGCGCGTTCATGCCGCCACTCCGAGATAGGCCTTGATCACTTCGGGATTGGTCTTGATCGTGGCGGGCGTGCCTTCGGCGATCTTGGTGCCGAAATCGAGCACCACGATGCGGTCGGCGAGATTCATCACAAAGCCCATGTCGTGCTCGACCAGGAGGACGCTCATGCCGCCGTCGCGCAGGTCGCGCAGCAGCCTTGCGAGCTGCTGCTTCTCCATGTGGCGCAGGCCAGCCGCCGGCTCGTCGAGCAGCAGCAGCATCGGATCGACGCACAGAGCGCGTGCGATCTCGACGATGCGCTGCTGTCCGAGCGAGAGTGAGCCTGCGAGCTGATGCATCTGCTCGCCCAAGCCGACGCGCTCGATCTGGCGCGCGGCTTCCGCCAGCAGCCGCGCCTCGTCAGTACGGTCGAGCCGCAGCATCGAGGCAATCGGGCCGGAATGGCCGCGCAGATGCGCGCCGATCGCGACGTTCTCCAGCACGGTCATATCGGGCACCAGCTTCACGTGCTGGAAGGTTCGGGAAATTCCGAGCTTGACGATCTCCTGCGGCGGCGCCTTGTCGACCTTCTTGCCGAGCACCGAGATCGAGCCTGATGTTGCCGACAGCACGCCGGTGATCAAGTTGAACGTCGTACTCTTTCCTGCGCCGTTCGGACCGATCAGCGCAACGATCTCGCGGGCCTGGACATCGAAGGAGACATTGTTCACGGCGATCACGCCGCCGAACTGCTTTCGCGCCTTTTCCACCTGCAGCAGCACGCTTGCCTCGCCGGGCGCGCGGACGCGCGCCGGCAGGGTCAGCGAGGTATCCGGCTTCCTACCGCCAGCCCTCTGCGGCATGAACGACATCAGCCACGGCCAGACGCCGCCGGGCGCGAGCTGCAAGAGCGCCACCAGCATGATGCCGAACACGATGGTCTCGACCTGGCCAGAGCCCGGCAGGATGAGCGGCAGATAGCTCTGCAGCACTTCCTTCAGGACGACGACGATCGCCGCGCCAAGCACGCCGCCCCAGACATAGCCGGCGCCGCCGACGACCGCGATGAAGAGATACTCGATGCCGGCCTGCGCGCCGAACGGCGTCGGATTCACCGCGCGCTGGAGATGCGCATAGAGCCAGCCGGAGAGACCTGCGAGCACCGCGGCATGGATGAACACCAGCAGCTTTGCGCGCGGCGTCTGCACGCCAAAGGCTTCGGCAGCGACATGCCCGCGCCTGAGCGCACGGATGGCGCGGCCGGTGCGGGAGTCCAGCAGGTTCATCGTGAGCAGCGCCGAGACGATCACCGCAACCCAGATCGCGTAGTAGATCGAGCCGGGTGAGAGCATTTTGAACGTGCCGATCGACAGCGGGGGAATCGCGGAGATGCCGTCGTTGCGTCCCAGAAATTCGAGCTTGCTGAAGAGATAGAACAGCCCGAGCCCCCAGGCGAGCGTGCCGAGCGGCAAATAGTGGCCCGACAGGCGGACCGTGATCAGCCCGAGCAGCACCGCGAGCAGGCCGCTGACCAGCAGCGAGAGCGGCAAGGTCAGCCAGGGCGACAGGCCATACGCCGTCGACAGCACTGCCGTGGTATAGGCGCCGAAGCCGACGAAGGCCGCCTGTCCGAACGAGGTGAGACCGCCGACGCCAGTGAGCAGGACGAGGCCCATCGCGACCAGCGCGGCGAGGCCGATATTGTCCAGCAGCACGATCCAGAACGGCGGCATGCCGGGAATGAATGGGATCGCCGCCATGACAAGGGCGAAGACGAGAATGGGAAGCCGGTCGTTCATCGTGCTCAGTCCTTCTCTTCCTCGACCGCGGGGGCTGCGAGCGAGCGCAGCAGCAGCACCGGAATCAGGAGCATGAAGACGATGACCTCCTTGTAGTTGCTGGCGTAGAAGGACGAGAACGCCTCGACGATGCCGACAAAGAGCGCCGCGATTGCCGTCAGGGGATAGCTGACGAGGCCGCCGATGATCGCGGCGACGAAGCCTTTCAGGCCGATCAGGAAGCCGCTGTCGTAGTAGAGAGTTGTAATTGGGACGATCAGTATGCCCGATAGCGCGCCGATCACGGATGCCAGAAGGAAGGCGATCTGCCCCGACAGCGAGGTGCGGATGCCGGCCAGCCGCGCACCCAAACGGTTGACGGCGGTCGCGCGCAGCGCCTTGCCGTAGCGCGTGAAGCCGAAGAACAGCCAGAGGCCGACGATGAAGGCGATGGTGATGCCGTAGACCGTGATGCTCTGGCCGGTGAAGCGCAGCGTGCCGAGCGTAAAGGCCGTCGACAGCACCGCCGGGCCGCGCTGGCCCTCGGCGCCGAAGAACAGAAGACCCAGGCCCTGCAGCGCGAGATGGACGCCGACGGAGGCGATCAGCAGCACGAGCACGGAGGTGTGCGCCAGCGGCTGGAACACGATGCGATAGAGCGACACGCCGATCAGCGCGACGATCACGAGCGACAGCGCCATCGAGATCGCGACCGGAGGCTTCTGGCCGGCGAAGTAGAGGGTTGCCGCCAGCACGATTCCCGGCAGCGCGATGTTGGTGAGAAAGGTGCGGAGGATCAGCCGCCCGTGCAGTGCTTTGCGCGCCGCGAACAGGTCGAACACGAAGGCGACGAGGCCCATCGCGAGCGCAAGCTTGGCCGTGCCAGGCATCTGCCCAGAGGCGAGCGAGGCATAGGTCAGCGCGCCATAGGTGACGAATTCGCCTTGCGGGATCAGGATCACGCGGGTGACCGCGAATACCAGCACCAGCGCTAGTCCGAGCAGCGCGTAGATCGCGCCGTTGGTGATGCCGTCCTGGATAAGGAACAGCAGGATGGTGGTATTCAAGACCGGACGCTCCCCCTTATTAAGATCCGGGCCGATCCCGCTTTCGCGGTGAATCGTCCCTCACAGCCATTGAAAATCGCTGACGATATTTGGTATGGTCAATAACAATTATCGATTATAACTTCAAGGGCCGGGGAACACCGGATCCAAATCTAACGGGATTGCGAGCAACAGGCGATGACCGTTTCCAAGGCGGCGGAAAAATCGGCGGAAGCAACCGCTAAGGGAGCGGAGGCGGCCAGGGCGCGCAAGGACGCGCTTGATGATGCCGGCGGGGCCCTTCAGCTTGGCGAACTCTCCGAACAGCTCGGCTACGTGCTCAAACGCGCCCAGCTCAAGGTATTCGAGAACTTCCTGCGCTGCATGGCCTCGCTCCAGCTCACGCCGGCGCAGTTCTCCGTGCTACTTTTGGTCGAGAAGAATCCAGGCCGCAATCAAACCGAGATCGCCTCCACGCTCGGCATTCTGCGCCCGAATTTCGTGGCCATGTTGGATAATCTCGAGAGCCGCGATCTTTGCGCGCGGATCCGCTCCACCAACGACCGCCGCTCGCACATCCTGGTCTTGACCGACAAGGGCAAGGCCGTGCTGTCCCGCGCCAAAAAGCTCGTCGCCACCAAGCACGAGGCGCGGCTGAACGAGTTGTTGGGCGGGGCCAACCGCGAGTCCCTGATCGCGATGCTGTCCAAGATCGCCAACGAGTTTTGAGGCTTCACGTCATTCCGACGCGCGAGTGATCTCACGCCGCGATGACTTCTCCCTGAACTTACTGAGGCTTCGTTCTCCCCACTTGGCCCCCAGCGCTTCCTCCCCGCAAGGGGGGAGGGAACGCAGCAGTGCGTGCGGAGAGAGAGACGATGCGGCTGGAGGCGATTACGCCGCAGCGAACCGGTCGGGCAAGGTGGGCGCTTCCGGGGACAGGAAGCGGCGCTCGATTTCCGCTGCGGGCAGGGGGCGACTGAACAATAGCCCTGCATCTCAGTGCATCCTTCGGCAGCGATCCGGTCGAGCTGCTCGCGCGTTTCGACGCCTTCCGCCGTCGCCGTCATTCCCAACCCGCTTGCGAGCGCAGCAATCGCCCGCACGATGTTGAGTGATCCGGCATCGGTGGCGATGTCGCGCACGAACGAGCGGTCGATCTTGATCTTGTCGAACGGGAAACATTGCAGATAAGTCAGCGACGAATAGCCGGTGCCGAAATCGTCCATCGCGATCCGGGTTCCGAGCTCGCGCAGCCGGTGCAGCGTGGCGAGCGTCCCCTCCTTGTCCTGCAAGAGGACGCTCTCGGTAATCTCGATTTCGAGTCGACTGGCTTCCAACCCCGCGGCCGCAAGCGCGCCGACGATCACCTCGGCAAGGCCGGCGTAGCGGAATTGTACGGCCGATATGTTGACGGCGACGTGGAGGTGCTTTGGCCATCGGCTGGCCGTCATGCAGGCCTGCCGGATCACCCACTCGCCGATCGGCACGATCAGGCCGATCTCCTCGGCAAGCGGGATGAAGCTGCCCGGAGGGATCAGTCCGCGCTGCGGATGCTGCCAGCGGATCAGCGCCTCGAAGCCGCTGATCGCACCGCTGTGACTCCTTACCAGCGGCTGATAGTGAAGCTCGAATTCGCCACTAGCGAGCGCCTTGCGCAGATCGACCTCCAATGCGCGGCGGCTCTGCACCTGCTCGTCCATCGCCGGCTCGAAAAAGCGGTACATTCCCCGGCCGTCGCTCTTGGCCCGGTAGAGAGCAAGGTCGGCGTTACGCAGCAATTGCTCGGGTGTTGCTCCATCGGCCGGCGCAATGGCGATGCCGATGCTTGCCCCAGCGATCGTCTGCTGTGCGTCGATCTCGAACGGCGCGCTCATCTGGCCGATAATGCGCTGCGCCAGCGTGCCTGCTTCGCTTGCCTCGCTGATCGGGGTCTGCAGGACGACGAATTCGTCGCCGCCCATCCGGGCTATCGTGTCGCCCGGGCGAACGAGGCGCCGTAGACGCTCGCTCACGCCCTTGAGCAGGGCATCGCCGGCATGATGGCCCAGCGTGTCGTTCACCGACTTGAACTTGTCGAGGTCGATGTGATGCAGGGCAAAGATCTGTTGCGATGCGAACGCCTGCTCGAGCCGCTGGTTGAGCAGGGCGCGATTGGCGAGATCAGTCAGCGCGTCGTGATGCGCCATATGCGCGATCTTCAGCTCGGTCTGCCGTTGCTCGGTGATGTCTTCGTGGGTCGCCACCCAGCCGAGGTCCGGCATCGGGCGATGGCGGATCTTGAAGGTGCGCCCGTTTCGCATCTCGACGATGCTGTCGACGGGCTCGGCTGAAACGACGACGCCGGTGCGCCATTTCATGTACTCGGTGCGCGACATCGCGGGCACGCTGCCGGCCTCAAAGCGCATGTCGACGATGTCTGACAGGGGCGTGCCGGGACGGACACGCTCGGGCGGCAGTCCGTACATGTCGATGAAGTCCTTGTTGCACACGATCAGCCGGTGATCGGCATCGAAGAAGCACAGACCGTGCGACATGTTGTTGATCGCGATGTCGAACTGCATGTTGCGCTGTTGCAGTCGCGCGCTGAGCTCCTCGCGCTCGGTGATGTCCTCGTGGGTCGCCATGCCGCCGCCGTCCGGTAGAGGGTGGACGGTATAGGCGATGATCCGCCCGTCCGCGAATTCCTGCACCGCTCGTTCCCTGACGATCGTGCGCTCCGTGCGGGCGCGAACATAGTCATCGGCCTTTCCACGGACCTTCAATCCGAGCTTGAGTCGATGCTGGATCAGGTTGCTGACCGGCGTGCCCGGCCGCACCTCGTCCGGCCCAAGGCCGTACATGTCCATGTAGCGCTGGTTGCAGTAGATGACCTCGCGGCTCCGGTTGAACAGGATGATGCCGAGCCAAAGATTGTTGACGGCCTGCTCGAGCAGTCCGTCCAAGGCGAGCGAGCTGAGCCCGCCGGCGTCGGCGACCTGACTGTCGCGATCCTCCATGTGTCTTCGCCCCCTTCAAGTGCGGAAAGCATTAGAGCAGAGGCCGGTGAATGGTCTCCACGATCTGCCGTCCGCGCAGGCAGCTTCCTGAAGTTGCAGCGAATTTCACGTTAAGGGGTCGCGACGAGATTGCAGCTGACGGCGATTCACATCCTGATTTTCAATGCAGCAATATTGATGCTTGATACATCATTTTAGATGCTGTACGCTTGCCTTATCAATCATGGCACCTGCAATGGAGCCGCTTCCAATGATTACCGCCGCGCAGCTCCGGGCCGCTCGAGCCCTGCTCGGGATCGACCAACGCGAGCTGGCGCAGCGCTGCTCGCTGTCGCTGCCGACGATCCAGCGCATGGAGGCCTCCGAGGGCGTCATTCGCGGCAACGTCGATTCCCTGATGAAACTGGTCGAGGCGCTCGCGGTCGCGGGCATCGAGTTGATCGGCGAGGGCGCGCCCTCAACCGGAAGCGGCCGCGGCGTGCGGCTGAAATCCCATCAGAGCGCGGGTGAGGACAACAAATGACGACACGCGCACAACTCGCAACCCGGGAGCTCTGATGATCTCGGTGGCGCTATGGTCGGTGGCACTGCTACTGGCGCTGGCGCCGGTCGGGATCGCGCTGTCGACGCGTCCGCGCGGTTCGATCGTGCTCTATGGCGGCTGCCTCGTCGTCACTGCGACGCTCTGCATCGTCGCGCTCGTGTACTTGCTCGATCCCGCCCATCCGGCGTTGGGCACGACGCTGCCGATAGGCCTGCCCTGGCTGGGGGCTCACTTCCGTCTGGATGCACTGTCGGCTTTCCTCCTGGTCGTGATCAATCTTGGTGGCGCAGCCGCGAGCCTGTTCGCGCTCGGCTATGGCGCGCATGAAGAATCTCCCGGCCGCGTGCTGCCGTTCTATCCGGCCTATCTCGCCGGCATGAACACGGTCGTGCTCGCCAACGATGCCTTCAGCTTCCTGGTGGCGTGGGAGTTCATGTCGCTGACCTCCTGGGCGCTGGTGGTGGCGCATCATCGTGACACGGACAACGTCCGCGCCGGCTATGTCTATCTCCTGATGGCGAGCTTCGGCACGCTGGCGCTGCTGCTCGCCTTCGGCCTGCTCGCCAGTGGTGCAGGTTACGATTTCGATGCAATCCGCGCCTCGCATCCCCCGGCCGCGCTCGCCGGCACGGTGGTGATCCTCGTCCTGCTCGGCGCCGGCTCCAAGGCGGGCCTCGTACCGCTGCACGCCTGGCTGCCACTCGCCCATCCCGCCGCACCCAGCCACGTCTCGGCCCTCATGAGCGGCGTGATGACCAAGGTCGCCGTCTACGGTTTTGTCCGCATCGTCTTCGACCTGCTGCCGGAGCCGGAATGGTGGTGGAGCATGGTGGTGCTGCTGGTCGGCGGCCCTACCGCGACGCTGGGTGTGCTCTATGCGCTGATGCAGCGCGACATCAAGCGCGTGCTGGCCTATTCGACCATCGAGAACATCGGCATCATCTTCACCGGCCTCGGTCTTGCGCTTGCCTTCAAGGCGCAGGGGGTCGACTGGGTGGCGGCACTCGCCTTCACCGCGGCGATGCTGCACGTCTTCAACCACGCGCTGTTCAAGAGTCTTCTGTTCTTCGGTGCCGGCGCGGTGCTGGAAGCGACCGGCGCGCGCGACATGGAGAAGCTCGGCGGGCTGATCCATCGCATGCCGAAGACGGCATTCGCGGTGCTGGTCGGCTGCGTCGCGATCTCGGCGCTGCCGCCGTTCAACGGTTTCGTCTCAGAATGGCTGACGTTTCAGGCGATACTGCTGTCGCCGCAACTACCGTCCTGGGGCCTTAAGCTCGCCATCCCCGCGGTCGGCGGCCTGCTGGCGCTGGCCGCCGCCTTCGCCGCCGCCTGCTTCGTCAAGCTCTATGGTATCGGCTTCCTCGGCCGTCCCCGCTCGGACGTCGCAGCGGTTGCGCATGAGACCGATCGCTTCTCGCTGGCCGCGATGTTCGCGCTCGCGGCGCTCTGCCTCATTGCGGGCATTCTGCCGGGCCTGTTCATCGATGCGCTGGCGCCGGTGAGCAAGGCCATGGTCGGCAATGTCATGCCGCATCAGACCGGGCTGGAATGGCTCACGATCGTGCCGATCGCGGAAAGCCGCAGCTCCTATAATGGACTTCTGGTGTTCCTGTTTGCCGCGCTCAGCGGCACCGCGGCGGCGACAGCCATTCATCGTCTCGCCTCCGACCGGCTGCGCCGCGCCCCTGCCTGGGATTGCGGCTATCCCGACCCCAACCCCGCGATCCAGTATTCGGCCTCGAGCTTCTCGCAGCCGATCCGCCGCGTGTTCGGCAGTGTCATCTTCGCCGCGCGCGAGATCGGCGAGATGCCACCGCCGTCCTCGCCCGCGCCAGCGCGGCTCACCGTCGAGCTGCATGACCTGATCTGGGAGGCGCTCTACGCGCCGATCGCAAAGGGCATTGGCTTCGCCACCGAGCACATCAACGTCCTCCAGTTCCTCACCATCCGCCGCTATCTGACCCTGGTCTTCGTGGCGCTGATCGTGCTGCTCCTGGTGGTGGCCCTATGACCGCGCTGCGCGACATCATCTCGCAAGGAGTGCAGATGCTGCTGGTGCTCCTGCTCGCTCCGCTGCTGACCGGCTTCGTGCGCAAGGTGAAGGCGCGGCTGCTCCGCCGGCGCGGGCCTCCGCTGCTTCAGCCCTATCGCGACCTCGTGCGCCTGATGCGCAAGGATGTCGTGCTCGCGGACAACGCCTCCTGGCTGTTCCGCGTCATTCCCTATCTGATGTTCGCCGGCACCTGGGTAGCGGCCTCGCTGGTGCCAACCTTCGGGAACGGCCTGTTGTTCTCCTGGAGCGCCGACCTCATCGCCATCATTGCGCTGCTCGGCAGCGCCCGTTTCTTCCAGGCCCTTGCCGGCATGGATGTCGGCACCGCCTTCGGCGGAATCGGCTCCAGCCGCGAGGTGATGATCGCAACCCTGGCCGAGCCCGCCATCCTGATGACGGTGTTCGCAGTCGCGATGATCGCCGGCTCGACCCAGCTCTCCACGGTCGCCGAATATATGGGATCGAGCCTGGTGGGCCTGCGCGTCTCGCTGGGGATGGCACTGGTCGCGCTCACCATCGTGGCGCTCGCCGAAAATGCCCGCATCCCCGTCGACAATCCCGCCACCCATCTCGAACTCACCATGGTGCACGAGGCGATGGTGCTGGAATATTCCGGACGGCATCTCGCGCTGGTCGACCTGTCGTCGCAGCTCAAGCTTCTGCTCTACGTCTCCCTGATCGCCTGCGTGTTTCTGCCTTGGGGCGCCGCGACCGCGGACGCCGGCATCGGAGCGCTCGGCGTCGGCGCGCTGCTCTATTTCGGCAAGCTTGGACTATGCGGCTTCCTGCTTGCGCTGTTCGAGACGTCGATCGCCAAGATGCGCGTTTTCCGTATCCCTGAATTCCTGGGCGCGGCGCTGATGCTGGCGCTGCTCGCGACCCTGCTGCGCTTCGTGTCGGGGAGCCTGTAAGACATGAGCAGCCTGCAATTCGACATCGCCCACCTGCTCGCCGGCTCGCTTGTGCTGGCGAGCTTCATGCTGCTTTACCAGGACCGGCTCTACGCGCTGCTCAACGTCTATGCGCTGCACGCCGGCGTGCTGGCGCTGTCGGTGGCCTGGCAGGCCTACGTGCAGGCCGCGCCGCATCTCTATGTCACCGCGCTGATCGCTCTCGTCTTCAAGGCCATCATCATTCCGGTGGCGCTGCACCGGATCATCCGGCGGCTCGGCATTCACCGCGAGATCGAGAACGTGATCGGGATCGGGCTCACCATGATGGCCGGCATCGGCCTCGTGGCGCTATCGATGGTGGTGATGCTGCGGGTCACGCCGGGCGCGGATGCGCTGGCGCGGGAGGATCTCGCCTTCGCCTTGTCGGTGGTGCTGCTCGGGCTCCTGATCATGGTGACGCGGCGCAATGCCGTGAGCCAGGTGGTCGGTTTCATGTCGCTGGAGAACGGCCTCGTGCTGGCGGCGACCGGCGCCAAGGGCATGCCACTCGTCGTCGAGATCAGCGTCGCCTTCTCGGTGCTGATCGCCTTCATCGTGATCGGCATCTTCCTGTTCCGTATCCGCGAGCGCTTTGACAGCGTCGATGTGCAGGCACTCGACCGGTTCAGGGGAGAGCGGCGATGACGGTCGACGCGCTTGGTGTCATCCTGCTGATCCCGGCCGTCTCGGCGGCGCTGCTCGCGATCCTGCCCGGCTACTTCTTGACGGCAAAGCTCAACGTCGTTGCAGCGCTTGCGACTTTCCTAACCTCGCTGTCGCTATTCGTGATCGAACCGACGTCAGGCCAATATCTGCTGCTCGACGACCTCAACAAGGTCTTCATCGTGCTGACGACCTTCGTCGGCTTCACGACATCCGTGTTCAGCGCGAGTTACATACACCACGAGATCGAGACCGGACGGTTGACACCAGCCTTCCTGCGCTTCTACCACGCGATGTACCAGACGCTGATGTTCGCGATGAACCTCGCACTCGTCGCCAACAATATCGGCCTGATATGGGTTGCAGTCGAGGTCGCAACGTTGACGACCGTGCTGATGGTCGGCATCTACCGCACCCATGAGGCGCTGGAAGCCGCCTGGAAATATTTCATCCTCGGCAGCGTCGGAATTGCGCTGGCGCTGTTCGGTACAATCCTGGTCTACATGGCGGCGCGCCCGGCGGTGGGGGAGGGGCTCGACGGCATGGTGTGGACTGTGCTGGTGCAGCACGCCGCCGCATTCGACCCGGCGCTGCTGAATGTCGCCTTCGTCTTCCTGCTGCTCGGCTACGGGACCAAGGTTGGCCTCGCGCCGCTGCATGCCTGGCTGCCCGACGCGCATGCCGAAGGCCCGACGCCGATCTCCGCGGTCCTCTCGGGCCTCCTGCTCAACGTCGCGCTCTACGCGCTCCTGCGCTTCAAGATGATGCTCGCGGTCAATTCCGCGGCGATTGCACCGGGACCGCTGATGGTGACGATGGGCCTGATCTCGGTGATCTTCGCGGCGCTGATGCTGTATCGCCGCCGTGACATCAAGCGCATGTTTGCCTATTCCTCGATCGAGCACATGGGCATCATCGTCTTTGCCTTTGGTATGGGCGGGCCGCTCGCGAATTTCGCCGGCCTTCTGCACATGACCATGCACTCGCTGACCAAATCCGCGATCTTCTTCGCGGTTGGCCATATCGCGCAGGTTAAGGGTACGCAGAAGATCGCCGACATCGGCGGCCTTACGGTGACCAACCCCGTGCTCGGCTGGGGCCTGATGCTCGGCGTCATCGCCATCGTCGGCCTGCCGCCGCTCGGCATCTTCATGAGCGAGTTCCTGGTCATCAGTTCGACCTTTTCTCGCGCGCCATGGGTGACCGCGATCCTGGTGCTCGGCATCATCATCGCGCTCGGCGGGCTGTTGCTGCGGGTCGGCGTCGTGATGTTCGGCGAGCCCAGGGGCAAGACTGCTCCGGCGGACGCCTCCTATGTGCCGATGTTCACGCATCTGGCGCTGGTCGCTATGGCCGGCATCTATCTGCCGCCGGTCCTGGTGACCGGCTTTACGAACGTCGCAAAGCTGCTGGGATAGGCGATGGGCATCCTCGACAGCATCCCCCATGTTCACGCAGTGCCATCGCATCGGCCCTGGCCGCGTGTCGTCGTGGTGGAAGCCGGCTGGCGGGCCGCAATCGACCAACTGGCCGCAGGCCGCCTGACGCTGCTCGGCTTCTGGGGGGAGCCGACCGCTGTCCACATGGCGCTGCTCGATGAAGCCGTCGCCGAGCTCGCGGTCGTCAGTTACGGATGTGCAGCCGGCGCATTCCCGAGCGTCGCTCGCCATCATCCGCCCGCGCTGCGGCTGGAGCGTGCCATCCACGACTTGTTCGGACTGACGCCAATCGGCGCGGACGATATGCGGCCATGGCTCGATCACCACGTCTGGGGAGAATCGTTCCCACTTGGAAGCCGCAACGCGCCGCGCGAGGCGGTCCCGTATCAGTTTCTGCCGGCCGAAGGCGAGGCGCTGCATCAGGTTGCGGTCGGCCCCGTTCATGCCGGCATCATCGAACCGGGCCATTTCCGCTTCACCGCCAACGGCGAGCACGTGGTGCGGCTCGAGCAATGGCTCGGCTACACCCACAAGGGCGTCGAATCCCTGATGCAGGGCGCAAGCCTCGAGGCCGCGGCAAAACTCGCCAATCGCACGTCGGGGGACAGCGCGGTCGCCTACGCCTTCGCCTTTGCGCGCGCCGCGGAGACGGCGCTCGACATCGAAGCGCCGTCGCGCGCGACGCATTTGCGGGCGCTGATGGCGGAGCTGGAGCGGCTCGCCAATCATTTCGGCGATATCGGCGCGATCTGCAACGACGCCTCCTTTGCGCTGATGCATGCCCAGACCGGCATTTTGCGTGAGCGCTGCCTGCGTGCCGCGAATGTCGCGTTCGGCCATCGCCTGATGATGGACATCATCGTGCCCGGCGGCGTGACGCGTGATATCGCGCCGGACGGCGTTGCGGCACTGCGCACGCTGCTTGCCGAAGTCACCAAGGTGTTTCCGCGTCTGATCGAGCTCTATGACAATACGGCGTCGCTTCAGGACCGCACCGTCACCACGGGCATGGTGAAAACGGAGTATGCGCGGCAGTTCGGCGCCGGCGGCTATGTCGGCCGCGCCTCGGGGCGTGATTTCGATGCGCGGCGCATGCTTGCTTACGCCCCCTACGATCGGTTGTCGTTCGAAGTGCCGATGCTCGAGGCGGGCGACGTCAATGCGCGGGTCTGGATCCGCATCCGCGAGGTCGAGCAGAGCGTCGCACTGATTGCGCAGATCCTGGACCTGCTGGCGCCGGGCGAGATCAGGAGCGCGCTGCCGGCCGGGCACGGTGAATGCGAAGGCCTGGCTGTGACGGAAGCGTTTCGCGGCGACGTGCTGGTTTGGTTGAGGCTGGATACCGAGCTGCGCGTGCAGCGTTGCCACCTGCGCGATGCCTCCTGGTTCCAATGGCCGCTGCTGGAGACCGCGATCGAGGGCAACATCATCGCCGACTTCCCGCTCTGCAACAAGTCGTTCAACTGTTCCTATTCGGGCGTGGATCTCTAAGCCATGCGCAAGACTCTGCTCGAAAGCCTCACGCATGGATCGCTGACCGAGCCCGCGCCTGCGCCCGACGAGGCCGCGCTTGCGGAACTTGCGGCGAAGGTCGATCGCGCGGCGCAGGCCAAGCTCGGTCGCTCGCTCGCGATCCGCCAGGTCGATGCCGGCTCCTGCAATGGCTGTGAGCTCGAGATCCACGCGCTCTCCAACGCCTTCTATGACATCGAACGCTTCGGCCTGCGCTTCGTCGCCTCACCGCGCCATGCCGACGTGCTGCTGGTCACGGGTCCGGTGACGAAGAACATGAGGCAGGCGCTGGAGCGCACCTACAACGCCACGCCCGATCCGAAGTGGGTGGTCGCGGCGGGCGGCTGCGCCGCTGATGGTGGCATTTTCAAAGGCAGCTACGCCTGCGTCGGCGGCGTCTCCGACGTCGTGCCGGTGGACTTGCACGTCAAGGGCTGCCCGCCCTCGCCAACGGAATTGCTGAAGGGCTTACTCGCGCTGCTGGAACATGTCGGCGGCAAGAGGTGAGCTGCCCCGCACATTCCGTCATTACGAGCGTAGCGAAGCCATCCAGCAATGTCGCCGCGGAGAGACTCTGGATTGTTTCGCTGCGCTCGCAATGACGAGATTGTTGGAGCTGCGCCCCCTCATTTCTCTCAGTCATCGCCCGCGGAAGGCGGGCGATGCAGTATCCCAGGGCCGGTGAGGGTACACAGAAGCCGCGGCGTACTGGATGCCCCGCTTTCGCTTTCGTGGGTGATGACACCGAATATATGGCGTCGCCTCGCCGCTCCTATTGATCCGGGCCGAACTTGAATCGCCCGTCGCCCTCGAGGTACGGACCGGTGCGCATGTAGAGCTGGCCGTTCTGGCCGATGAAGAACAGCGTGCCCCGCGGCACTTTCTTGGCGCCCTTCAGGAGGTCGCCGGCATTGCTGGTGCCCATCTTGTAGGAGAAGGTCTTGCCTTCCTTGTCATAGGCATAACCCATGTCGGGCTTTAGCTCCCACGGCGTCGCGGCGGTCTGCGCGACGGCTGGCGCGGCGAGCGCCCCAAGCATCGCCGCGGCCATCAAGGCCTTCCTTGGAAATCCAGTCATCCTCATCCTCCCCATAACCACTTGGCTGCCGTTCCGAACAAATCACGAACGGTCTTTGCCGGTCAAGACGCGCCTCGATCGCAACGCACCACGTCCCGTCCAACGGGTCGTCGTGCCCAATCACATCCTGACTAGCAGTTTGTGATTTTCCCTTCGTCCCCTCGCGACTATGTTCCGCTTTCCGTCTAGAACGCAATTCGACAAAGAGATTGGGTAGGGATGATTCGAATGAACCATGTCATAAAAATTTGCCTGTCCGCCGCGTTGCTGGTGACGCTGGCGCCCGTCGCCCATGCCGATGACTACCAGCTCAGCCACAACCAGCGGATTTCCTGTAGCCGCGGCCTTGCCCCGGGAAAGCTGAACACCGCGACCTGCAAGTCCTACACCTATCTCTTCAACACCAAGACCTCGGAATATTTCCGTTGTCAGGTCTCGCTGGCGCTGACCCGCGACAACAAGGAAGTCATCAACGTGCAGACCGACGGCGGCTGCACCAAGAAGCCGCGCATCTTCGAGACCGACGGCCGCTACGATTTCGATGCGACCGAGACCGAGCCGCCGAATACCAACTCGTTCTTCGGGCCTGGCGGCTATTCGATATGGGCGGCCGACGTCACCGCGCAAAAGGTCCGCGGCTGCATCACCATCTCCTCCGGCCTCGGCTCCGACATCTCCAAGTGCTTGGATATGACGTTCCAGTAAGGCTCGCTAGAAAGGCTTGCCAGTGAGGATGGGGCACGCTCGAGCGCTGCGTTCGAGCGTGTCCCCCCAGGCGCTCACTGCGCCATGTCGCCGCACCCTCCTGGCCTCCGTTAAATTTCCGTCGAAATGGCTGTCTCGCGCAGCCCTGTTTTGCCTTTTGGATGGGTTGACCCGCTCCCCTCATCCGGCCAATTTCGCCGCCGGTTTGGGGAGATTGAAATCATGAAATTGAAGTTGATCGGCGCGGCCTCGGCTCTTGCTCTGGCGGCGTCGGTGTCGTGTGCGCAGGCGCAATCGTTCATCAACGTGCTGACCGGCGGCACCTCCGGCGTCTATTACCCGCTCGGGGTCGCGATCGGAAAAATCTACGGCGACAAGATTCCGAACGTGAAGACACAGGTGCAGGCCACCAAGGCGTCGGTCGAGAATCTCATCCTTTTGCAGCAGGGCCGCGGTGAACTGGCGTTCACGCTCGGCGACTCCCTGAAGGCGGCCTGGGACGGCGAGGAGGAGGCGGGCTTCAAGACCAAGCTCGACAAGCTCCGTACCATCGGCGCGATCTATCCGAACTACATCCAGATCGTCGCGACAGCCGAGAGCGGCATCAAGACCCTCGCCGACCTCAAGGGCAAGAGCCTCTCGGTCGGCGCGCCAAAATCCGGCACCGAGCTCAACTCGCGCGCAATCCTGGCTGCGGCCGGCATGAGTTACAAGGATCTCGGCAAGGTGGAGTATCTCCCCTTCGCCGAGTCCGTCGACCTCATGAAGAACCGCCAGCTCAACGCGACGCTGCAATCGGCGGGCCTCGGCGTCGCCTCGCTGAAGGATCTCTCGACCTCGAGCCCGATCACCGTGGTTGCCGTGCCGAAGGAGACCGTCGACAAGATCGGACCGCCCTTTATCTCGGCCGTCATCCCCGCGAACACCTATACCGGGCAGGACAAGGACGTGCCCACGGCGGCGGTGGTGAATTATCTTGTCACCAGCTCGGCGGTCTCGGATGATCTCGCCTATCAGATGACCAAGCTGATCTACGAGTCGCTGCCGGAGCTTGCCAATGCGCATGTCGCGGGCAGGGAGATCAAGCTCGAGACGGCCGCCACCGGGAGCCCGGTTCCGCTGCACCCCGGCGCGATCCGCTATTACAAGGAAAAGGGGCTGATCAAGTAACACTCTCTCCGTTGTCATTCCGGGATGGCGCCCAAGCGCCAGGCCCGGAATCTCGAGATTCCGGGCTCGATGCTGCGCATCGCCCCGGAATGACGGCACGAGAGGCGAAAGCTTGGATGTGCGGGTCGAGCCCGCGTACGACGCATTTGGGACGCAGCGCGAATGCTGTAAGAACGCCCCCATCAGGGCGCGGGGAAACGGGCATGTTGCAGGCTGAGAGCGTACAAGCGCCCATCAAGGTTGAATTCGACAATTTCGAGCATGGCTTTCCGGAAGGATTTGGTCCGGGCTGGTGGGGGCATCTCGCCTACTGGATCGGCATCGCGTTTGCAGCGTTCCAGCTCTACGTCGCCGCCTTCAACTATTTGCCGAGCCAGGTGGTGCGCGGCGTTCATGTCGGCTTCCTGCTGCTGCTCACCTTCGGCCTGATCGGCAACTTCACCGCGAAGAGCGATATGGGGCGCGCCATCGGCTGGCTGATCGGCGGCGCCGGGTTTTTGTGCGGCCTCTATCAATGGATCTTTTATGCCGATCTGATCGCACGCGACGGCGATCCGACGCGGGGCGATCTCGCCGTCGGCACGCTGCTCGCGATCCTCGTCTTTGAGGGCACGCGGCGCCTGATGGGCGCGGCGCTGCCGCTGATGTGCGGCGCGTGTCTCGTCTACTGGTTCTTCGGCCAGTATCTGCCGTCGCCGCTCAACCATCGCGGTTATGACTTCGACCAGATCGTCACGCATCTGTCCTTCGGCACGGAAGGCTTCTACGGCGTGCCGATCTACGTTTCGGCGACCTACATCTTCCTGTTCATCCTGTTCGGTTCGTTCCTCGAGCGCGCCGGCATGATCCAGCTCTTCACCGACGTCTCGCTCGGCCTGTTCGGCCGCACCCGCGGAGGCCCCGCCAAGGTCGCGGTGTTCGCCTCGGGGATGATGGGCACGATCTCCGGCTCGGGCGTCGCCAATGTCGTGACCGTCGGCCAGTTCACGATTCCCCTGATGATCAAGTTTGGTTATCGCCGCGCCTTTGCTGCAGGCGTTGAAGCTACCGCATCGATGGGCGGGCAGATCATGCCACCGGTGATGGGCGCGGTCGCCTTCATCATGGCGGAGACGCTGGGCGTTCAATACTCCGAAATCGTCAAAGCGGCGGCGATCCCGGCGGTGCTCTATTTTGCTTCCGCGTTCTGGATGGTGCATCTGGAAGCCGGCAAGCACGGGCTCACCGGCATGAAGCGCGCGGAGATCCCGAGCGCCTGGAAGGCGCTGGTGACGCGCTGGTACCTCGTGCTGCCGCTCGCAGCCCTCGTCTACATGCTGTTCGAAGGTTTTACGCCGCTCTATGCCGGCAGCATGGGCCTCGCACTGACGGTGACGCTGATCCTGGGGGCCAGCATCACGGCGGGGGCATCTGCTATAGTGATCCGCTACATCTTCTGGATCGGGCTTGCCCTCGTCGTCGCCGCGCTGTCGCGCGACGGCCTCCAGATCGTGCCGGTTTCATGTGTCGTCCTCGCGCTGATCGTGATCACCGCCTTCGTCCGCGGCGGGCTTGCCGCCTTGCGCGCCTGCCGCGATGCGCTGGCCGAAAGCGCGAAATCCGCCATCACCGTCGGCATGGCCTGCGCCATCGTCGGTGTCATCATCGGCATGATGTCGCAGACCGGCGTCGGCACCATCTTTGGCGGCTGGGTGATCGGGTTAGGGGAGAGGAGCCTGTTTCTGGCGCTGATCATGACCATGCTGCTGTCGATCCTGCTCGGTACCGGCATTCCCACGATCCCGACCTACATCATCACCGCCGCGCTCGCCGCTCCTGCGCTGGCAAAGCTAGGGGTGCCCCTGATCGCGAGCCACATGTTCGCGTTCTACTACGGCATCATGGCTGATCTCTCGCCGCCGGTGGCGCTCGCCGCGCTCGCGGCGGCGCCGATCGCGAAGGAAAACCCTGACAAGATCGGCTGGGAGGCGATGCGCATCGCGCTCGCCGGCTACGTCATCCCCTTCATCTTCGTCTATTCGCCGGCCTTGATGCTGCAGGCGGGCGATCCCATGGCCGCAAAGCTCGGCTTCTACGGCGCGGTGGCGCTCGCGACCTTCAAGGCGCTGGTGGCGATCGCGCTGTTCGGGATGGTGGCGATCGGTTTCTTGTTCACGCGCCTGACGCTGATCGAGCGTGCGCTCGCGCTCGGCGCCGCGCTCTGCTTGCTTGGCGACTTCGCGCTCAGCGATACCATCGGCTTCGTGCTGACGGCAGCCCTCGTGCTCTGGCAGTGGCGGCAGCGCCCACCGGCAACGGTCGAGGCGGTGTGAGCCTCTGCCTGCTATCCGCGGGAAGCGTGAAGGCGCTGGCGCTCACGGGCTTCACGCTCGTGTGGACGCATTCGATCGAGAAGGTCGACTGGCAGGAAGACTGGCGCATCACGCCCGCCGGCCTCGAGCTCGTGCAGGCGCGCGTCAAAGGCTCCGGCGCCGGCATGGAGCCGCCGCCCGAGGCAAGGCTCATTGACGGCTGGTTTCAGTGGCAGCCGAAGCGTTCGCCGATGCAAGAGGTCGTGCTCGGCAATTCCGGCGTGGCCGGAGAATGGCGGTTGTGCAGCGAGGGACAATGCCGGACGTTGTCGGAGATTTTCGGTCATCCGATTGGTGCTAATGTCACCATGATGAAGGTCTGTAACGATCCGTAGCCCGGATTCACGGCGCTCCATCCGGGCTTCAATCACAACAACAAGGAGAAACGCGATGGATCGGCTCAAGGGCAAGGTTGCGATGGTGGTCGGCGCCGGCTCGATCGGACCGGGCTGGGGCAACGGCAAGGCGACCGCCGTGACCTTTGCGCGCGAGGGTGCCTCGGTATTTTGCGTCGACCGCAACGGCACTGCCGCCGAGGAGACTGCGAAGATCATTACGAGCGAGGGCGGCAAGGCGGCCGCCTTCACCGCCGATGTTGCGCGCGCGAGCGATATCGAGCTGATGGTTGCGGCGTGCCTGAAGGCTTATGGCCGCATCGACGTGCTCGACAACAATGTCGGCATCGCCGAGATGGGCAGCGTGGTCGAGGTGACCGAGGAGAGCTGGGACCGGGTCTTCACCGTCAACCTCAAGAGCGCTTATCTCGCCATGAAGCAGGTGATCCCCGTGATGACAAAGCAGGGCGGTGGCTCGATCATCAATATCTCCTCGATCGCCTCGATCCGCCACATGGGCCTGTCCTACGTCAGCTACGGCACCTCGAAGGCCGCGATGAACATGATGACGCGGACCACCGCCGTCGAGTTCGCGCGCCACCACGTCCGTGTCAACGCGATCCTGCCCGGCCTGATGAAGACACCGATGGTCGAGCATTCCGCCGGGTTCGCCGCCAGCTACGCCAAGGGCGATGTGGAGGCGATGTGGCGTGCCCGCGACGCCCAGGTGCCGATGGGCCACATGGGCGACGCTTGGGACGTCGCGAATGCCGCGCTGTTTTTGGCCTCCGACGAGTCGAAATACGTGACGGGCATCGAGCTCGTCGTCGACGGCGGCATTACCTGCAAGTCGGGGGCGTAGGCGCCAGCCACGCCCTTCGCTGTCGTCTCGGGGCGCCTAGCGCGAGCCCGGGACCCGTAACCACAGGGAGAAGTTTGGCGAAGACTCGTCGTTCGGTACTTCTATCAATCACAATCGATAGATTCCGCGGTTTGGGTCCCCGATCTGCGCTCGCGCTTGTCCGGGACGACGACTGAATTTGTGTCGCGCATATCATCCTCCCGCGCTCAGCTCCGCCCGATCCAGCTCCTCCTCGAGCCGGTGAAACGCGTCGTCGCCAATCACCTCGGTGGCCCGCAGGTCGAAGATGGTCTTGCGGGCCGCGTCGATGGCGCGGCGGCGCAGGGGATCGGCGGGCAATTCGCCGCTGGCGACGCCGCCATTGGGATCGTTCTCGGCCTGCATCAGCAGCGCGCGATATTCCAGCCGCAGGATCTCCGCCTCTTCCGACGGATCGGCGTCGATCTCGGCGAGCGCCGCCTGATAGGCGATCGCGCGTCCGCGGGCGACCTCGCCCGAGACGGGATCATCGTCCTTGAGGTCGAACGCCAGGATCAGTGGCCGCAGGGTCAGGCCTTGAATCACCAGCGATCCCAGCACGACGGCGAAGGCGATGAACAGGATGAAGTCGCGATAGGGGAAGCCTTCCGGCAGCGCAAAGGCGGTGGCGAGCGTTACCAGGCCCCGCATGCCGCACCAGGACACGATGATGCCGCCCTTGGGCGAGGTCACCGCATTCGGGTCCTTCGGGCAATAGATGCCGTATGCGACGAGTATGCGCAGGATCGTGCGGTAGGTCATCACCCAGGCGAGCCGCACCAGGATCACCGTGAGCAGGATCCACGCCGCCGCCACGCAATACTCCCAGCGCACGTCCTCTGCGAGACGCGACCAAATCGGCTGCACCTGCAATCCGATCAGGATGAAGGCGAGCACGTTGAGCACGAACACGGTGGTCTCCCACACCGCGTAGGATGGCACCCGCAGCCGCGCCGGCATGCGCGCCGGCGCCATGCGCGCGACAGTCATGGCGTAGACGACGATGGTCAGGATACCGGAGAGGCCGAGGTGCTCGGCGCCGATCCAGATCATGAAGGTCGTCGCGAACTGCACGATGATCGCACTCGGCGCTTCGGTGATCCGCGTGATGAACAGCGGCATGATGCGCGCCGCGAGATAGCCGGCGACGATGCTGCCGCCGAGCGCGAGCGCGATCGTCGGTGCGATCTCGCTCCATTTCAGATGCTCCATCACCACCGCGCCGACCGCGATGCGATAGATCAATAGCGCGCTCGCATCATTCAGCAGGCTTTCGCCCTCGAGGACCTTGACCATGCGATAGGGCAGTCGGACCTGGCGCAGGATGGCGACCGCAGCGGCCGCATCGGGCGGCGCGACGATCGCACCGAGCGCGACCGCAGCGGCCCAGGGCATATCGGGGACCAGCCGATGCGCCACCAGCGCGACACCGGCCGTCGTCAAGCCGACCGCGGCGACCACGAGCGTCGCCACCGGAACCCAATTGTTGCGGAGATCGCGAAGCGAAGTGTCATAGGCGGCATCCAGCAGTACCGGTGCGACAAAAAGCGCCAAAGCGAGATCGGGTTGGAGCGTCCAGGATGGGCTCGCGGGCACGAAGGCGAGCAGCGCGCCACCGATGGCGAGAAAGGTCGGGTAGGGGACCTTGATCCGCCGCGCCAGCGCCGATAAGGCAACGGCGCCGAGCAGAAGTGCGATGATCCATTCGAAGGTCGACACGAGATATCCTTAAAAGCGGTCGGCGGCACGATGCGAGAGGCTAGCACCAATCCGGCTATATAGTGGAGATCGCCTCCACGACACGAGAACTTCCTACTGCAACGATGATGCGCCGATCCATTCTGATTCTGAACCTCTGCACCGCCATGATCCTGTGCGTGCTGCCGGCCCATCTAGGCTGGGGAGCGACCGGCGGCGAGCCGGCTGCAGCCGGGCAAGCCGACATCGCGCCGTGCCTCGCTGCAACCGCGGCGGATGATGTCGAGAAGGCGACATCCGTCTGCGCTGATGTGATCGACAACGAGAAGACCGCCAAGCCCGATCTGGTCAAGGCGCTGGTCGTGCGCGGCGCGCTGCTGGCGCGGCACGACCAGATCGATCGCGCCATCGCAGACTACAGCCGCGCGCTTCTGCTCGATCCCTCGCTCGCCGACATCTTCAACGCGCGCGGTGAGCTCTGGCTGAAGAAGGGCGACCGGCCCAGAGCGGTGCAGGATTTTGGCGCGGCCCTGCGGATCAATCCCAATCATGAGAAGGCCAGGGCCAACCACAAGGCGATGGCGCAGGAGCTCGAGCGCCTGGGCGCGCAGATGGCGGTCGCCGGCAAGCCCAGCTTCAACTGCGCGCGCGCTCGCCGCGCCGTGGAGAAGGCGATCTGCGGAAGTCCGGAGCTTGCCGATCTCGACCGCGAGATATTTGCCGCCAACGCACGCGTCATGCGCGAAGCCCGGGGGCCGAGCGAAGCCAAAACTCTCCAGCGCGAGCAGGACGATTTCATCGCCCGCCGCAACGCTGAATTCGGCCGGGCGGGGTATGATTTGAAGAAGACGATGAAAGATCGCTTGCAGCGGCTGAACGGCGCGGATGGGTACTGAACTGCATCGGCGCGGGACGCGCGCTCTCTCGCGCGCGTGCGGGAGAGGCTTGGGGCGAGGGTGTCTCAACAGAGAAGCTCCCTGAGAGGAGAGAGCCTCCACCCGGCGCTTCGCCGTAGCCGGGGCTTCGCCTCAGCGTCTATTCGAAGGCGGCCTGTGCCTCTCCGGAAGCGGGAGAGGTGCAGTGAGTTCGCGGCGGCAGCTTGAACCTGCCGCCGCTTGGTGGCGACAACGGGGAAAGCCGTCGTCACGGAGCCACGCCATGTGCGGTCCGCATCAACCTGGGCAATTCTCGTTTCTTGCCAGATCCGCGCTGCTCGGCGCAGGCCTTGTGCTGGGCCTCGCGCTTACCGGCAGTCCGGCCGTGGCGGGCGGCATATCCGTCGATTGCGTGCTCGGCAGCAAGGAGCCCATTCCGCAGCTCATCGCGGCCTGCACGACGATCATCGACCAGACCGCAAATGCGGCCGTCGACCGCGCCGCGGCGCTGGTGGTGCGCGCCGATGCCGATGCAAAAACCTCCGGCGGCTCGGCGGGCGCCTTGAAGGATCTCGACCGCGCCATCGCGCTCGATGGCAGGAACGCGCGCGCCTTTCGCCTACGCGGCGATCTCCTGCGCGAGGCCGGCGGCGATCTTGGCCGCGCCGCGGCCGACCTCAGCAAGGCCATCGAGCTCGATCCGCAGGATGCCGAAGCGTACGAGCTGCGCGGCATCGTCTACACCAGCCAGCGCCGCCTCGACCGGGCGCTTGCGGACTATGACCAGGCGATCAAGTTGCAACCGGGCTATGCGCAGGCCTGGTCCGATCGCGGCGCGACTTATTATCTCCGCGGCGACCATGAGAAGGCCATCCGGGATCTCAGCGAAGCGCTGCGGCTCGATCCGAACCACGCGCGCAGCTACACCAACCGTGGCGCCGCCTACAAAAAGCTCGGTCAGCTCGATAAGGCCATTGCCGACGACGGCGAGGCGATCCGGCTCGATCCCACGGAAGCGGAATTCTACGATAATCGCGGCCTGTCCTACGCGGCGAAGGCCGAGTACGACAAGGCGATCGCCGACTACGACCAGGCGCTCAAGCTGGAGCACCGACCGAACTTCTTCACAAACCGCGGCGATTCCTACCAGTTCAAGGGCGAGCTCGGTGCTGCGCTCAGCGACTATGATGCCGCGCTCAAGCTCGATCCGAACTTCGCACTCACCTATAACAACCGAGCCGTGCTCTACGGCAAGATGGGGGAGCGCAAGAAAGCGCTGGCCGATTACGAGTCGGCGCTGCGGCTCGATCCCGGCAACGAGAATGCGGCCGATGGCCGCCGCACCATGATTGCCGAGATCGCCAAGTTCGGCGCCCAGCCGTCGCGCCCGCTGCATGCGCGGTCCGACGACGACAGCGGTCCGTCGTTCGATTGCTCCGCCGCAAAGCGCGAGGTCGAGAGGTCGATCTGCGCCGATCCGCAGTTGGGCTGCTCGACCGCCAGATCGCCGATACCTATGCGCGTGTGCTGAAATCGTCGAGCGGCCGCACCGCCGCCGACCTCCGCCGCACCCAGCGCGATTTCCTGAGTGCCCGCAACACGAATTTCGGCCGGCCCGGTTACGATCTCAAGAAGGCCATGCAGGAGCGTTTGCAGCGGCTGACGGATAGCTGAGGTTGTTCTCTTCGCCTCGCCCCGCCCGCGGGGAGAGACCGGATCGCCTCGCAGATGCGATCCGGGTGAGGGGGAGCCTCCGCGAGTCCAGCTATGTTCGCCGAAAGACCCATCCTTTTCAGCTTGAACCGCCGCCCGTTCCCGGGAAAATACCCGCCAAACAGCGTGGGCAATTGACGCTGATCATGGCGGAACAGCGTTTTCGCCGTCAGGTCAAAGCCAGCGAAAAAGAGAAAACGGGAGCCGGGTATGAACGTCCAGGGAAGCCTCGAAGGAAAAGGCCGATATCACGAGGTCCATGCGCGCTCGCTGGCCGACCCCGAGAGGTTCTGGGCCGAGGCCGCGCAGGAGATCGACTGGATCGAACCTGCGAAGAAAGTTTTTGATCCCGCCCAGGGCACCTACGGCCGCTGGTTCGCAGGCGCCGTCGTCAACACCTGTTACAACGCGCTCGACCGCCACGTCGAACGCGGCCGCGCCGACCAGCTCGCCCTGATCCACGATTCCCCGCTCACGGGCAGCGTCACGAAATTGACCTATGCCGAACTCCTGAAAGAGGTGCAGGCGCTCGGCGCCATCATGCAGGATTTCGGGGTCGGGAAGGGCGATCGCGTTCTCCTCTACATGCCGATGGTGCCGGAGGCCGTGGTCGCCATGCTCGCCTGCGCGCGCATCGGCGCGGTGCATTCGGTGGTGTTCGGCGGCTTTGCCGCCAAGGAGCTCGCGACCCGCATCGACGATGCACAGCCGAAGCTGATCCTCTCCGCAAGCTGCGGCATCGAGCCGGGGCGCATCGTGCAGTACAAGCCGCTGCTCGATGAAGCGATCAAGCTCGCGACGGCGAAGCCGAAAGCCTGCATCATCCTGCAACGTCCACAGCTTGTTTGCGAGCTGACACCGGGTCGCGATTATGACTGGGCGAGCCTGCGCCGCAAGGCGCTGAACGACGGCAAGCGCGCGCCCTGCGTGCCGGTCGCGGCCACCGATCCGCTCTATATCCTCTATACGTCGGGCACGACCGGCATTCCCAAGGGCGTGGTGCGCGACAATGGCGGGCATCTGGTCGCGGTGAAATGGTCGATGTTCAACCTCTACGGTGTCAAGCCGGGCGAGGTCTGGTGGTGCGGCTCCGACATCGGCTGGGTGGTCGGCCACAGCTACATCGTCTACGGTCCGCTGATCCATGGCGCGACCACGGTCATGTATGAAGGCAAGCCGGTCGGCACGCCCGACGCGGGCGCGTTCTGGCGCGTGATTTCAGAGCACAACGCGGTGGCGCTGTTCACCGCGCCGACCGCCTTCCGCGCGATCCGCAAAGAGGATCCGGACGGAAAATTCATCCGGCAATACGACCTGTCGAATTTCCGCACGCTGTTCCTCGCCGGCGAGCGCGCCGACCCGCCGACGGTGGAATGGGCGGAAGAGCAGTTGAAGGTGCCTGTCATCGACCACTGGTGGCAGACCGAGACCGGCTGGTGTATCGCCGGCAACCCGGTGGGCTTAGGTCAGCTGCCGGTGAAGCACGGCTCGCCGACCGTGCCGATGCCGGGCTATCAGGTCGACGTGGTGGACGAGGCTGCCAAGCCCGTTGGCGCCAACACCATGGGCTCGATCGTCATCAAGCTCCCGATGCCGCCTGGCTGCCTGCCGACGCTGTGGAATCAGGACGCGCGTTTCAAGGAAGCCTACCTGACCGAATTCCCCGGTTACTACAAAACCTCCGATGCCGGCTACAAGGACGAGGACGGCTATGTCTGGGTCATGGGCCGTACCGACGACATCATCAATGTCGCTGGCCATAGGCTTTCCACCGGCGGCATGGAGGAGATTCTCGCCTCGCATCCTGATGTTGCCGAATGCGCTGTGCTCGGCATCAAGGACGCAATCAAGGGCGAGGTCCCCTGCGGCTTCCTGGTGCTGAAGGCGGGCGTCAAGCGCGCGCCAGCCGAAATCGAAAAGGAGATCATCGCGCTGGTGCGCGACAAGCTCGGCCCCGTGGCGGCCTTCAAGCTCGCCATCACCGTCGGCCGCCTACCCAAGACGCGCTCCGGAAAAATCCTGCGCGGCACCATCAAGAAGATTGCCGACGGCGAATCCTGGACCATGCCGGCCACCATCGAGGATCCCAAGGTGCTGGATGAAATCGGGGATGCCTTGAAGGGGAGGGTGTGAGGCGAAGCGCACTCTACGAGCGTAACAGGACGCCATCGCTTCGACCTCCGCTGTCATTCCCCGCGAAAGCGGGGAATCCAGTACGCCGCGCCCTCTCCGGATCTCTCGGGGTCTCTGGAATACTGGATGCCCTCGCCTTCGCGGGGCATGACGAGCGCACGTTGCAGGACTTACAATCTCCTCATTCCGCGCTACAGAGTGCCGGCAATCGAGGACCCGTTATGCCCATCACGACCGCGTCGCGCCTTCTCACTGCTGTTCTGCTTGCGCTGGCCCTGTCCGCCTGTGCCGCGCGCAACCAGGCGCCGGTGGCGATGGGCAACGACGATGACGACGCCGTCTGCCAGGGCCGCGGCTATGCGCAGGGCTCGCCCGAATACGTTGCCTGCCGCAAGGACCGCGATGTCCAGCGCAGTGCCGCGACGGCCCGTGCCGATCGCCGCCAACGCGATCTTGGTGAGTACATGCTCAACCATCCGGAACGGCCGTAAGTCGTTCCGGTCAACGGAGGCCGTCATGAACGAGGACCAGTTCAACACGTCCTTGCGCAAATTCCTCAAGCAAGTCGGCGTCACTTCACAGCGCGAGATCGAGAAGGCCGTGCGCGATGCGATCGCGGCAGGCAGGATCACGGGTCACGAGAAGCTGAAGGCGAAGATGGTGCTGACCATCGACGGCGTCGGGCTCGTCCACGAGGTCGACGACGCGATCGAGCTGGGCTGATCTGCCCGTGCGAGCCCTATATTGACGGCTCCCGTGATGACGGAGATGCATCTAGTCGTGGGCCGTCCGGGGATGCCGCTCATGGAGCAGCTTAGCCAGTGGATCACGGTCCGCAGGATGATCCTTCAGGGCAGCGTCGAAGAGGGCCTCCTGAACGTAGCGGGGCATATCGCCCCAGACCGCCAGAACCGCGCGCCCGAGCATCACAGCAAAGCGTTCTTCGTCGAGTTGCATCGCACATCCTCCGCGCGGATCAATGCGACATCGACCGCATCGTTCCGGAGGGGGGACGGGCGATGATATCGTCGAAGCTGCTCGCTGTATTGTCACTGCCCGGCCTTGCCCGGGCGATCCAGTATTCCAGCGACAGCGATGGTTGGACCGAGAGGCCGCAGCTTACTGGATGCCGCTTTCGCTTTCGCGGGGCATGACAACGGAAAATCGGCTGGATCGTGCTCTCAAACAAAAACGCGGCGGGTTGGCCGCCGCGTTGAAATGATTTTCGACGATCGGCCGAGGAGCGAAACTACTCCTCTTCCTCCTGCTTCTTGCCGCCGAGCGTCTTCAGCTTGGCGAACACGGCGTCGACGTTGAGGTCGTCGCTGCTCTTCTCCGCCGGCTCGTATTCGTCCTTCTTCGTGGTTTCGGAGGCCGGCAGCAGGGTGGCGCCGCCATAGGCCGCGTCGACCGGCTTTTCCTTGGCTGCACGCGCCACCTCGAAATCGAGCTCAATCTGCGAGCAGAGGCCGAGCGTGACCGGGTCGATCGGCGTCAGCTGGGAGGTGTTCCAGTGGGTGCGATCCCGGACGCTGGCGATGGTGCTTTTGGTGGTGCCGACCAGTCGCATGATCTGGGCGTCCTTGAGCTCGGGATGGCTGCGCAGCAGCCAGAGGATGGCGCTCGGGCGCTCGTGGCGGCGCGACACTGGGGTGTAGCGCGGCCCCTTGCGCTTGGGCTGGGGCGGCAGCACCACCTTGCTCTCCTGGAGGCGGAGCCGGTAGTCGGGGTTCTTCTCGCCCTTCTCAATCTCCTCGCGGGTCAACTGGCCGTTGGAGAGGGGATCCATGCCCTTGATGCCCTGGGCGGCGTCGCCGTCGGCGATCGCGCGCACCTCCAGGGGGTGCATCTTGGTGAAATCGGCGACCTGATCGAAGGTCAGCGCCGTGTTGTCGAGCAGCCAGACGGCGGTCGCCTTGGGCATCAGAGGTGCGTTGCTCATGGGCAAATCTCCTTTGTGCTTCGCCCACCTCTTTGGAGGCGAAACCGGGGGTCATCAGCGATGACGGGAATTAACGCCTATATAAGCCGTGAGGGGCCATTCACGCAATGGTTCTGCTATAGATAGTGCCTTGACAGCGCCCGAAAGGGGGCCCAAGTCCCTAGCAGTCCGTGCCAAGCCCTATTTCATCCATCGACCGTTCCCGGCCCATCGGCCGAGGGTGATTCGGTCCCGAGATCGCTTCATGTCAGCTAAACCAGACCTCAAGATCGTGCTTTGTTCTCCCCGCGGCTTCTGCGCGGGGGTGGTGCGGGCCATCGACACCGTGGAGCGGGCGCTCACCATGTATGGTGCCCCGGTCTATGTTCGCCATGAGATTGTGCACAACAAATATGTCGTGGACGGGTTGAAGAAGAAGGGCGCGATTTTCGTCGAGGAGCTGGCTGAAATCCCGGAAAATACCACTGCGCCCGTGGTGTTTTCGGCCCATGGCGTGCCGAAGTCAGTTCCGGCCGACGCGCAATCCCGCAATCTCTTCTCGCTGGATGCGACCTGCCCGCTGGTGACCAAGGTGCACCGCGAGGCCGCGATCCACTTCAAGCGTGGCCGCGAGATCTTCCTGATCGGCCATTCCCATCATCCCGAGGTGGTCGGCACCCTCGGCCAGCTCCCGGCCGGCGCCGTGACCCTGATCGAGACCGCCGAGGACGCCAAGACCATCGCCCCGAAGGATCCGAACAACCTCGCCTTCGTGACCCAGACCACGCTGTCGATCGACGACACTGCGGAGATCGTGGCGCTCCTGAAGGAGCGCTTCCCGAACATCAATGGGCCGCACAAGGAAGACATCTGCTACGCCACCACCAACCGCCAACTCGCGGTGAAGAAGGTGGCCCCCGTGGTCGATGCATTGATCGTGGTCGGCGCGCCGAACTCGTCGAACTCGCAGCGCCTGCGCGAGGTCGCTGAGCGCGAGGGCTGCAACATCGCCGTGCTGGCGCAGCGCGCCGCCGACATCGACTGGGATCGTTTCGGCAACATCAAGAGCCTCGGCATCACCGCGGGCGCCTCGGCGCCGGAGGTAATCGTCGAGGAGATCATGGATGCCTTTGCCGAGCGCTACACACTACATGTGGAGACGGTGTCGGCCGCGGAAGAGAACGAGTTCTTCCCGCTGCCGCGCTCGCTGCGCCCCGAAGCCGCTGCCGAGTAATCTTGTATGGCGGTCTACACCGATGTCGCCGCCGACGAGCTTGCGGATTACTTAAGCCAATACGATCTCGGCGAACTCCTGTCCTACAAGGGCATCGCCGAAGGCGTCGAGAACTCCAACTTCCTGCTGCACACGAGCCAAGGAAACAATCAAGCCTCGTTCATCCTCACGCTCTACGAGAAGCGCGTGGCGAAGAACGACCTGCCGTTCTTCCTCGCGCTGATGACGCACCTGGCCGAACACGGCATTAACTGCCCGCTGCCGGTGAAGGGCAAGGACGGCGAGGCGCTGCGCGAGCTTGCGGGACGGCCGGCGGCGATCATCACCTTTCTCGAAGGCGTCTGGCCGCGCAAGCCGAACGCCACGCATTGCGCGGGTGTCGGCGAGGCGCTGGCGAAGATGCATCTGGCCGGCGCCAATTTCCCGGTTCGGCGCGCCAACGCGCTCTCGGTGTCCGGCTGGCGGCCGCTGTTCGACCAGGCCGCAGCACGCGCCGACGAGGTGCAGCCAGGCCTGCGTGCATTCCTCGAAGTCGAGCTCGACCATCTCTCGAGCGGTGTCTGGCCTAACAACCTGCCCGAGGGTGTGATCCACGCCGACCTGTTCAATGACAACGTCTTCTTCCTCGGCGACAAGCTCTCCGGGATCATCGACTTCACCTTCGCCTGCAACGACATGTTCGCCTATGACGTCGCGATCTGTCTCAATGCCTGGTGCTTCGAGCCGGATCACTCCTTCAACGTCACCAAGGCGCGCGCCTTCCTCAATGCCTATGGGCGCGTCCGCAAGTTGACTGAGGCGGAGGAAGCCGCGCTGCCGCTGCTGGCGCGCGGTGCGGCGATCCGCTTCCTGCTGACGCGGCTGGTCGACTGGCTGAACGTGCCATCGGGTGCGCTGGTGCGCCCCAAGGACCCGATGGAATACGTCCGCAAGCTGCGCTTCCACCGGAGCGTTTCGAGCGTGCGTGACTATGGCCTCTTGCCGTCAGGACTGGTCGCGTGAGCGAGCTGCCCAATGTCACGATCTTCACGGACGGCGCGTGCTCGGGAAATCCCGGGCCCGGCGGCTGGGGCGCAATCCTGAGGTTCGGCGACAAGGAGAAGGAGCTGAACGGTGGCGAGCGCCACACCACCAACAACCAGATGGAGCTGATGGCGGCGATCTCGGCGCTCGAAGCCCTGAAGAAGCCCTGCACCGTCGATCTCTACACCGACAGCCAATATGTCCGGCAGGGCATCACCGGCTGGATCCATGGCTGGAAGCGCAACGGCTGGCGCACCGCCGACAAGAAGCCAGTGAAGAACGTCGAGCTCTGGCAGCGCCTCGACACAGCGCTGAAGGCGCATGAGGTGCGCTGGCACTGGGTCAAGGGACACGCCGGCCACCCCGAAAACGAGCGCGCTGACCAACTCGCACGTGACGGGATTGCGATGGCGAGGATGCAGCAGAGAGTGAGGGAGTAGGGCGCGGTCATCGTAGCGATGCCGCCTCAACCTCAGTCGTCATCGCCCGGCTTGACCGGGCGATCCAGTACGCTGCGGCGGTCGCAATGAAATCTCGACGTCTCTGGAATACTGGATGCCCCGCCTTCGCGAGGGCTTTGCATAAGTTGGCGCGAGATGATTCTCTTTTCCGAAGGATTCGCGGGAGAGGATCATGGCGGAGCGGCAGATCGGCCAGTTGAGCTTTACCGACGGTTTGTTGGCTGATGCAGGGCGGGCCAACGTCGCGCTGCAGCGGGTCTCGGAACTGGTCGACTGGAGTGCGGTGGATGGTCTGCTGAGCGGTTTGCGTAGCGGCTCGATGGGCGCTCCCGGCTACCCCTCGCTGGCGCTATTCAAGGCGTTATTGCTGCAGCAATGGTATGGACTGTCGGATCCTGGGCTTGAGGAAGCCTTGGTCGACCGGCTGTCGTTCAGGCGTTTCCTGGGCCTCTCCCTGAGTGATCCGGTGCCGGACCATTCGACGCTGTGGCGTTTCCGGGAGCAGTTGGCCAAGAGCGGGTTGGCAGAGCGGGCGTTTGCCATCATCACGGCACAGATCGAGAAGTCTGGATTTGTCCTGAAGCGCGGCACGCTGATTGATGCTTCGCTGATCCGTTCCTCCGTTAATCCCCCCGAACCGCCAAGCACTCCGCCGCCTCCAGATGCCGACGGCAGGCCTGGAAGCAAGCTGGTCGGAAGCCCGCTCGATCCGGATGCCGCCTGGACCAGGAAGGAGAACAAATACTTCTTCGGCTACAAGGCGCATGTCGCGATGGATCAAGGTAGCCGGATTGTACGGCGAGCCATCTTCACGCCCGCCAACGTCAATGAGACCGTACCTGCGGACGAACTGATCTGTGGAGACGAGGCGACGGTTTATGCTGACAAAGCCTATGACAACAAGGCTCGTCGAGTGCGACTAAGAGATCTCGGCATTCGCGACGGCATCGCGCGACGAGGCAACCGCTGGCACCAGATGCCTCGATGGACGGTTCGTCGCAACGAGATCATCTCCCGCGTCCGAGCGCCGGTCGAGCCGCTGTTCGCGCTACTGAAGAATACATATCGCTTCGCACGCGCTCGTCATCGCGGCCTTGCCCGCAATGCCACAGCCTTCTATCTCGCCCTTGCCGCCATGAACCTCAAGCGCTGGACCATCTTGAACCCGACCTAGGCCGGTGCCGGGCAGACCCGCCCGGCCCATCTTCGATCCTGCCGACGCGCCTCTGCCCCGAGAAACGAGTGCCGTTTCCGATCTTCGCGCCAACTTATGCAAAGCCCTCGCCTTCGCGGGGCATGACAGTCGTTTGTTTGGCTTAAGTTGAGTCGCGCCTTACAGCTGCCCGAGCAGCGTATCGCCGCCAGATACCTCGACCTTGCCGGGCATTGCCTCGAGGTTCAGTTTCTTCACGACGCCGTCCTCGACCAGCATCGAGTAGCGCTTGGAGCGGATGCCGAGACCGTTGGCGGAGGCGTCAAGCTCCATGCCGATCGCCTTGGTGAAGTCGGCATTGCCGTCTGCGAGGAAGGTCGCCTCATCGCGCTGGTCGGTGTCGCGTTTCCAGGCGTTCATGACGAAGGCGTCGTTGACCGAGACGATCGCGATCGTGTCGACGCCCTTGTCCTTGATGGCATAGGCGTTGAGGAAGATGCTCGGCAGATGCATCTTGTGGCAGGTGCCGGTGTAGGCACCGGGCACCGCGAACAGCGCCACCTTCTTGCCTTTGAAAATGTCATCGGTCGATTTGACCTGCGGACCCTCCGCCGTCATCACGCGGAATTTCGCCTCGGGCAGCTTGTCGCCAATCTGGATCGCCATCGTCAGTTCTCCCTGGAATTCGGTTCCGCTTTGTAGACCGGGCGGCCGGGCCGCACAATATTTCCGATGCGCAAGGGGACGAAAGCTCTCCGCCCTTCACCGTGATGTCATCAACCGGAAAAGCCGCCACCATCCAGGAACGCTTGCTCGTCCGGCGTGGAGCAGCGGCCGAGGATGCGATTGCGGTGAGGGAAGCGTCCGAACCGGTGGATGATGTCGGCGTGCTCCTCGGCGTATTTCAGGTTGTCGCTGCTGTCGATTTTTCGGAACAGCGCGACGCAGTGCAGTTGGTCGGGCAAATGCTCGGAATGCATGAACGGCAGGTAGAAGAATTCGCGCAAGGCTGGATCGACCCGTCCGTCGGCGCCGCGGGCGAGCGCTCGGCGGGCCACCTCGCGCGCCAGCGCGTCGCTCGCGTAGGTCAGCGCGTCGCCGCGGAACATGTTGCGGGGAAACTGGTCGAGCACGATGACGAGCGCCAGCGCACCGTCATCGCTGGCCTCCCACGACGACAAGCCTCCATTCGCCGCGCGCTGCCACAGCTCCAGAAAGCGGCTGCGGATTTCGGCGTCGAAATCATCGTCGCGCTTGTACCAGCGCTCGCCGCCGGCCTCGCGCCAGAAGGCGAGGACGCCGGCCGGCGCGATGTCGTTGGCATCAGGCATCGAGGGGCTGGCTTACGCCGCCTCGGCCTTCTTCTCGTCGCGGAGCTGCCGACGCAAAATCTTGCCGACATTGGTCTTCGGCAGCTCGCTCCGGAACTCGATGTGCTTGGGCACCTTGTAGCCGGTGAGCTGCTCGTGACAGTACTTGATCACGTCCTCGGCCGTCAGGTTCGGGTCCTTCTTCACCACGAAGGCCTTCACCGCCTCGCCCGATTTCGCGTCGGGAATGCCAATCACCGCGCATTCGAGCACGCCCGGATGGCTCGCGATCACTTCCTCGATCTCGTTCGGATAAACGTTGAAGCCCGAGACCAGGATCATGTCCTTCTTGCGATCGACGATCTTGATATACCCCTTCTCGTCCATCACGCCGATGTCGCCGGTGCGGAAGTAGCCGTCCGTGGTCATGACCTTGGCGGTCTCCTCCGGCCTGTTCCAGTAGCCTGACATCACCTGAGGGCCCTTGGCGCAGATTTCGCCGGGCTGTCCCAGCGCCACCTCGTTGCCGTCGTCGTCACGGATCGAGATCCAGGTCGAGGGCACGGGAATGCCGATCGAGCCGGAGAACTCATTCGTGGTCGCCGGATTGCAGGTGAGTGTCGGCGCGGTCTCGGACAGGCCGTAGCCTTCCGCGATGAAGCAGCCGGTCACCGCCTTCCACTGCTCGGCGACCGGGCGCTGCACGGCCATGCCGCCGCCGTTGGAGATCTTGAGTTTGGAGAAGTCGAGCTTCTTGAAGTCGGGATGGTGCATCAGGCCGTTGTAGAGCGTGTTGACCGCCGGGAAGCTGTTGACCTGGTACTTCGCCAGCTCCTTGATGAAGCCGGGGATGTCGCGCGGGTTGGGGATCAAAAGATTGCAGCCGCCGGCACGCACCGCGAGCAGGTAGCAGGCCGTCAGCGCGAAGATGTGATAGAGCGGGAGCGCGCAGACGATCATGAGGTGATCGACATGCGGCGGCGCGGCGACCGCCGGCTGTAGCCACGCGTCGTTCTGCAGCACGTTGGAGACGATGTTGCGGTGAAGCAGCGTGGCGCCTTTGGAGACGCCGGTCGTGCCGCCGGTATATTGCAGGAAAGCGACGTCGCCGGGCGACAGTTTTGGCTTGTTGAAGGTCGCGCTGCGGCCCGCTGCCAGCGCATCGTTGAAGGCGATTGCACCCGGCAGCGAATACGCCGGCACCATTTTCTTCACGCGGCGAACGACGAGGTTGACGATCACGCCCTTGAAGCCGAGCAGGTCGCCCATGCTTGCCATGACGACGTGCTTGACGGACGTCTTGGCGATCACCTGCTCGACGGTGTGGGCAAAATTCTCCAGCACGATGATGGCTTCGGCGCCGGAATCCTTGAGCTGGTGCTCGAGCTCGCGCGGCGTATAGAGCGGGTTGACGTTGACGACCGCGAAGCCCGCGCGCAGCACGGCCGCAGTCGCGACCGGATATTGCAGCACGTTCGGCATCATGATCGCGACGCGCGCGCCGCGTTGCAGGCCGCGGCTCTGCAAATAGGAGGCAAGCGCCAGAGACATCTGGTCGAGGTCGCGGTAGCTGATCGCCTTGTCCATGCAGATGAAGGCCTTGCGGTCGGCGAACTTCGCAAAGCTCTCCTCCAGGAGGTCGACCAGCGATGCGTATTGCGTCGGCTCGATATCGGCTGGCACGCCGGGCGGATATTGTTTGAGCCAGATGCGCTCCATAGGTACTCCCCTCCTAAACCAGAGCCCGATGTGTCTCAGGCTTGCCTCGTTGCACGCAGTATTGAGCCTGCCGCAACCGGTGGCAAGCGGTTGAGGCTTAGGACAAGGGGCCGGAAGTGGCTACTGGAATCGTCGCAAACCGCGCTGTCGCAGTTGCGAAGTGCGGGTGAAGGGCCGGCCGGCGGGCCGTTAACTGTTGTTGGGCGCAGGCTTGGCCGCGGGCTTGGCGGTTGCCTTCGGCTTGGCAGGCTTGGCCGCGGAGTCGCCGTTCGCCGCAGGCTTTTCCGGGGGCTTCGCGGCCGTGTCGGGCTTGGCATTGGCGTGCTTGACCGGCTTGGCTGCGGGTTTGGCTTCACCCTTCGCATCCGGCTTGGCATCAAGCTTGGCGCTCGACTTGGCGTCCTTGCCCGCATCTTTCGGCTTGTCGGTCGCCTCAGGCTTCTTCGCCGCAACGCGCGACTTCTTGCCTCGCGCCTTTGGGGTCGCCTGCTGGTCGGCATCGGCCGCGACCGCCGCAATCAGGGCGGCGCCGCTTCGCGTCGGCCCGGTATAGACCGGCACCGGCTCGGCGGGCGCTGCGGCCGAGGCGAGCAAGTCGGACGCCTTCATCATGGGCGGTTGCAGGCCGGCGGTGAAGAACGTCACCTGGGCTTCGCCGCCCGTCAGGGACGTCGATCCGCCCGTGCCGCCATTGGTTGCGATCAGCGCATCGTCGTCGTCGCTGGCCGGGCGCTTGCGGTGGCCGCCGCACATCTCGTCGCGCAGGTTCGGCGGCGAGGCGTCGACCGGCGCGAGGCTGTCGACCGTGCCGAGCGCGGGACGCAGCCACGACAGCGTGTCCTGCGAGAAGCCGCGCTCCAGAAGCTGAGCCGCCTTGACCGCGCGCGCGGTGCCGGAATTGGCGCCGAGCACCACCGCGATCAGCCGTCGACCGTTGCGGGACGCTGATGCCACGAGGTTGTAACCGGAGGCGCAGATGAAGCCGGTCTTGAAACCGTCGGCGCCGGGATAACGGCCGATCAGCTTGTTGAAGTTCGGCGTGATGCGCTTGCCGAAGCGGATCGCCGGGATGTGCACGAAATACTCGTATTCCGGCAGGTCACGCAGGAACGAGCGCGCCAGGATTCCAAGATCGCGCGCCGAGGTGATCTGGCCGTCGGCGGGCAGCCCGTTCGGATTGACGTAGCTCGTCTGCGTCATGCCGAGCTTCGAGGCGGTCTGGTTCATCATTGCGGAGAAGCCGTCGATCGAACCACCGACGCCCTCGGCGAGCACCACGGCCATGTCGTTCGCCGACTTGACCATCATCATCTTCAGCGCGTTGTCGACGGTGACCTGCGTGCCGGGACGAAAGCCCATCTTCGAGGGCGATTGCGAAGCCGCTGTCGGTGAGACCGTCAGCAGCGAGTCGAGCGTGAGCTTGCCGTCCTTCACCGCCTTCAGCGTGACGTAGGCGGTCATGATCTTGGTTACCGAGGCCGGATACCAGGGAATGGTCGCATTCTCCGCCTGCAAGACCTTGCCGCTGTCGGCCTCGATCAGAAGCAGCGCCTCGGCGCGCGCGTCGCGCGGCGCAAGCAACGTCAGCGCGGCGGCCACGATGGCCAGGTTCAGCGGGGCAAGGCGAAGCAGCGGGCGAAAGAAGTGCACTATCCGATTCCGGTCCTTGGAGAGCCGCCCGATAATGCGGTTCTCATGATCTGAGGTTCGGGTTTGAAGCGTAGGTCAGCGCCGCCGCTTGCGGCGGGTGCAAACCTATACCGGCTCGTTCACCGAGAACAGGGGGCCTGACCGGGTATTCAGCGATGAAATAGGCCGAATTTCGACGGTTTTACTGGGAGGTCACAGCCGGGGCTGCGGCCTCCGCCGCTGTCACGCTCGTCCGTGCACTTTCCTGCACCATGAACTGGGCCCTGGCGAGCGCGGCGAAATGGCCGCCTTTGGCCACGAGTTCATCGAAAGTTCCGCTTTCGATCACGCGGCCACTGTCGAACACCAGGATCCTCGTGGCATTGCGGATGGTGGAGAGGCGATGGGCGATCACGAAGGTGGTGCGGCCTCGCATCACTTCATCGAGAGCAGCGTTGACCTTCGCCTCGGTGACGGCATCGAGCGCGCTGGTGGCCTCGTCCAGGATCAGGATTGGCGGGTCCTTCAGCAGCGCACGCGCGATCGACAGCCGCTGCCGCTCGCCGCCGGACAGCATGCGGCCGCGCTCGCCCGCGTTGGTCTCGAAGCCGCCGCTGCGCTCGATGAATTCGAGCGCCTGCGCGCGCTCGGCCGCGAGCCGCATATCCGCGTCGGTTGCGTCCGGCTTGCCGACGCGCAAATTCTCCGCGATCGAGCGGTTGAACAGCAGCGCTTCCTGGAACACCACGCCGATGTTCCGCCGCAGCGCCGTGAGCGTTACCCCGCGCACATCCATGCCGTCGATCTTGATGAAGCCCGATTGCGGATCGAACGCACGATGCAGAAGCGCGATCGCGGTCGACTTGCCGGCGCCGGTCGGGCCGACCAGCGCGATCGTCTGTCCGGGCAGCGCGGTGAAGGAGAGATCCTCGACCGCCGGCCGCTTGCCGTCATAGGAGAAGGTGACGTCGTGGAATTCGACGAGGCCCGACAGGCGCCCGACGTCGATCGCATCGGGCCGGTCGTGCACGGCGGGCACGGCATCGAGCACGTTGAAGAATTCGCGTAAGCGCGGCGCCTCCATGAAGACGTTGTTGACGAAGCTCACGACCTGCTCGAGCTTCTGGATCAAAAGCGTTGCAAAGCTCACGAACATCACGATCTCGCCGACCGTCGTCAGTCCCTGGTCGTGCAGCGCGATTCCGAGCGTGAAGATCGCGAGCACCGTGATGGTGGTGGAGGCGCGCGTGATCACGGTGACGAGCGCCCACCAGGACAGCACCGGCATTTGCGCGGCGAGCAACTGGTCGGCAACGAAGCGCAGTCCCTGCACCTCGGCTTCGACGCGGACGAAACTCTGCACCAGCGCCACGTTGCCGAGCGCGTCGGAGGCGCGCGCAGAGAGGTCGCTATAGTGCTCCTCGACCGTCATCTGCATGCCGTAGGTCTTGCGCACGACGAAGGTCGTCAGCGCCGTGAATACGACGCAGAGCGCGAACAGCAGGATGGCGAGCCGCCAGTTCAGATAGAGCGACAGCGGCAGTAGCACGAACACCGACAGGATCGCGGCAAAATGCTCGCGGAAGAAGCCGAGCCACAGCCGCCACAACGCATCCGTGCCGTTGAGCATCACCTTCATCAGCCGCCCGGAATGGGTGCCGGAGTGGAAGGTCAGAGGCAGTTGCAAAATGTGCTCGAAATAGCTCGTCAGCACGGCCTGGCGCTGGCGATGGGCAAGCCGGTCGGCATGCAGCGCCACCAGCGCGCTACAGCCGATCGTGAACAGCCCGAACGCGACCCAGGCGAACAGGAATGGCCATGCGGAGTTCGAGCCTGCGACGGTCTTGCCGGAGAGCACGTCGACGATCTTGCCGAACAGCACGGGCTCGGCGAACTGCGCCGTCGCGAGCAGCAGATTGGCGATCGCCAGCAGCCAGCCCAGCCGCGCCTCCTTGCCGAGCAACTCGAGAACGCGGGTGTAGAGACGAAGGATCGACATGAAGGTACAGCACTCGCGCGGGCGGGATCGAACGAGGTGGCATTCTAATCAGGGATGGGGCGCAAGATACAGCCGAAGCTCTCAGTTTTATTCAATTGATCAGCCGGCCAGCCATCGGCGGCAGGAACTGTTCGTCGAAAATATCGCTCGCAGTGGGGCGCCTGCGGAACTTGAAATCCTGCGCGATCTGGTCGATCGCGCGATCCAAGCGCGCGGGATCGACGCCGCCGAGACCGTTGCGGCGGACGTCATCGGTCAGGATGTTGTCGGCAAGCACGGTGGATAGCCTTGCGAGCTCGAGGTCGCGCACGCCGTCCTCCATCCGGCTGACGACCTCGTCGACAGCGCGCTCCGGCTCCTTGACCGTTGCATTGAGTCCGCCGATCAGCGCGCGCACGAAACCTTTCACGGCGTCCGGCTTCGACGCGGCAAAGGACGGGTTCACCACCACGGCAAAGCCATAGGCCTCGCAGCCATAATCGGCATAGCGCAGCACCGCGAGATCGTCGGCGGGCACGCCGCGGTCGCGCAAATTCACGGCCGACAAATAGCTGAAGCCGGCGACGGCATCGACCTGTCCGGCGGACAGGATCGGCTCGCGCACCGCTGCACTCATCTTGTAGAATCTCACACGCGCCGCATTGATGGCATTCTGACGCGCGAGCGCCGGCCACAGCCGGATCGACAAATCGCTGTCGGCAACGCCGACCGTCTTGCCCTCGAGGTCGGATAGCGTATGGATGCCGCGGCTCCTGCGCGCGACGATCGCGTAGGGCGCCCGGTTGAACAGCACGAACACGGCCTTGATCGGCGGGGCATCTGGCCTGTCGCGAAAGCGGATCAATTCGTTGATGTCGACGAGAGCGAGATCACTGTCGCCCCTGGCGATTCGCGCAAGCGCCTCTGGCGAGCCTGCGGCGTTGCTGAACGACACGGTGAGGTGCTCGGCGCCGAACAACCCGTCCTTCGCCGCCATGAAGAACGGCGCCATGCTCGATTCAATCGGGCGGTCGAAAGAGAACTGGATCGCGGCATGCCGCGCCGTGTCGTCCGCGGCGCTTGCCGGGCGCGGGCGCGGACACGCCAGTAGCGCGAGCCCGATCCAGAGAGCCAACAGACAGTGGGAGATGAATTTCGGGCATGCGCGCATGAATTCGCGCCGGACTAGCGTTGCTTCTTTTTGTGACGCTTGCAAAGCGCCGGCAGTCGTCATCCTGGCCCATCAAACCTGAACGGTTGATGAGCGGAATGTGTCACGATTTCGCAATCTCTGCGCGAATTTGTCGCCGTTCAGCTTCTGTTGGGGTTGGGGAACCCAACATGGGATGCGCGGGTTTTAGAGAGATAAGCCCGTCCGCAGGCACCCATGGAGGCCGATATGTTTGACCGAATTTCCACGACGATTGGCCGCAAGGCCGTACTCGCCACCGTCGCCGTAGTGGCGCTGACCATCGCCGCGCCCTCGACGTCCTTCGCCGGAGGTCGCCACTGGCATGGTGGCGGTGGAGCGGCCGCTGCGGCGGCCTTTGCCGGCATCGTCGGCACCGGGCTTGCGATCGCTGCCACCCGCGATGCCTACGCCTATGACTATGGCGGACCCGCCTACTATGGCGGGCCAACCTATTACGGTGGGCCGGCTTACTACAGGGGCTCGGGCTACTACGGGAGCGATCCGAACTACCCCTATAATG